>JAISYM010000052.1 GCA_031269875.1 Synergistaceae bacterium | reverse complement strand
GAAGGACGCGCCCCTTTACATCGCCTCGAAGAGTGGTAGCATGGATAACTGCCGCAACGACGGAGGCGTCGTGGGGACGCCCTTCGGCCGCTACGTGATTGCCATATTCACGAAGGACTTCCGCGATAGGCAGTATCACAGGGGACACGAGTCATACCTCTACGGCTCCCGCGTGAGCCGCCTGCTCTTCGACCAGTTTCTGGCCCGCGAGGGCAGGTTCTGAAATGTTTTAAAAAATAGTGTGCGGGAACGTGTTCCCTGCCTTTGTGGGGGCAGTGCCCATGATTTTTGTTTAGTTTTTTAGTTTTTGGGAGGAATTTAGATGAGGCAGATAATGACAGGCAACGAGGCAATCGCGCGCGGGGCTTGGGAGGCTGGCTGCCGCGTGGCGGCGGCGTATCCGGGGACGCCGTCCTCTGAGATACTGGAGAACATCGCGGGTTATGATGAGATCGACTCCGAGTGGTCGACGAATGAAAAGGTGGCTCTGGAGGTGGCTTCGGGCGCGTCTATCGCGGGGGCGCGCTCACTCGCTGCCATGAAACACGTTGGGCTGAACGTAGCGGCGGATCCGTTTTTCACGATGTCCTACATCGGGGCAAGCGGCGGGCTCGTGGTCGTGACGGCGGATGATCCCGGTCTGTTCAGCTCTCAGAACGAGCAGGACAACAGGTGGTACGCCCTTCACGCTAAGACGCCGATGCTGGAACCGTCCGACAGCCAGGAGTGCCTTGACTTCATAAAGGACGCGTTTGATATCTCCGAGCGTTTTGACGCCCCGGTGCTGTTCAGGGTGACGACGAGGATATGTCACAGCAAATCCGTCGTGGAGCTTGGCGTGAGGGAAGATGTTCCGGTGAAGCCCTATGAGCGGGACCCGGCGAAACGCGTGATGACGCCCGCCGCCGCGAAGGCTAGGCGCTATATACTGGAGGAGCGTGAGAAGAAGCTTCGAGAGTTCTCGAACGAATGTTCCTACAACAAGATAGAGTGGGCCGCGAGCCGCAAAGTTGGTGTCATCGCGAGCGGTATCGGCTATCAGCACGCGCGGGAAGCCTTTGAAACGGAGGATTTCTCGTACCTCAAACTCGGTTTTACCTACCCTCTTCCGGATGAACTGATCAGGCGCTTCGCGGAGGGCGTGGAGAAAATTTACGTCGTAGAGGAGAACGAGCCGTACATCGAGACATTCGTAAAGTCCCTCGGCATAGCTTGCGAGGGTAGAAGCTTGCTGCCGGCGGTCGATGAGCTGAACGCCGGGATTATCCAAAGCGCCGTCCTCGGCCGTGAGGCGAAGTCAGGGCCGTCCGCCGGTGTTTTGCCCCCGCCCCGTCCCCCCGTTCTCTGCCCGGGCTGTTCTCACAGGGGAGTGTTCTATACCCTGTCGAAAGAAAAAGATATAGTCGTGAGCAGCGACATCGGATGCTACACGCTGGGCGTCGCGCCGCCGCTTTCCGTGACGGACTCCGTCATCTGCATGGGCGCCTCCGTGTCGGCGGGCATCGGGTACTTCAAGGCCTTTTCATCCGCTCAGAAGGACGCGCGGGAGGAAAAGCCCGAAAAGCAAAAAAAGCCCCCAAAAATCTTCAGCGTAATCGGCGACTCGACGTTCTTTCACTCAGGCGTCACAGGGCTTATCGACGCGGTGATCAACAAGAGCGAGTCGGCTCTTTTAATACTCGATAACAGGACGACCGCCATGACCGGGCATCAGGAAAACCCGGGAACGGGGTTCACGATAAAGGGCGATGCGACTGTCAGGATAAACCTCCGCGACCTGTGCGCCGCCTGCGGCGTCCGTCCGGAGAATGTGAGGACGGTCGACTCCTACGACATATCCGCCGTAACTCAGGCGGTGCGGGACGCCAAAGCCTCCCGCGAGTTCTTCGTGATCATCGCCGAACAGCCGTGCGCGCTGATCAAGGACGTTGTCCGCAGAAGGGCGGGACTCCGCTGCGAGGTGGACAGGGACAAATGTATCGGCTGCAAGGCTTGCGTAAAGGCCGGCTGCCCCGCTCTGTCTCCCAATGACGGCAAGGTGGAGATAGACAGCGCTATGTGCAACGGCTGCATGATCTGCGCTGAGATATGCCCGACAGGCGCTATTTCGAGGGTTGGTGAATTCGATGAGTAACGATAAATTGGAAAGAGCGGGGAAGGCGCAAAAGCGGGGGAATATACTGCTTGTCGGTGTCGGCGGTCAGGGGACGATACTGGCGTCGAAGGTGCTGTCCGAGGGCCTTATGCGGGCAGGCTGCGACGTGAAGATGTCCGAGATACACGGGATGTCTCAGCGCGGCGGCAGTGTTTCGACGCACGTCAAATTCGGTCCCGTCGTTTACTCGCCGATTATCGACGAGGGCCGGGCCGACATATTGGTTTCGTTCGAGAAGGTTGAGGCGGCGCGGTGGCTCACGTACCTGCGCCCAGGCGGGATGCTCGTCGTGAACGACTACGAGATTCGCCCCCTGTCCGTCCTGACCGGCGCGGCTCAATACCCGGAGGACGTAATAGGCAAGCTTAAAGATGTCGTGCCGAACCTTTTGGCGTTTGACGCCGGCGCGATCGCCGCCCGTCTTGGCAGCGTGAAGGCGCAGAACATCGTACTCTTAGGCGCGCTCGTCAAGTGCATGGGGTTGGATGATATAGACTGGCGGACCGTCCTGAAGGATATCGTGCCGTCCAAAACGTACGAACTAAACGTCCGCGCGTTCGAGGCCGGAGCGGAAAAAATTTAAAGACTGACAATTTGCGGCCTGCCGTATTGACGAACCGCGTTTAGTGGCGTTAGACTCACTGTGCGCGCGACAAGCAAAGCGCCGCGAAAGGAGCCGGAAATGGACAGTACTGTTCCTGAACCTGAAAGTAGACGGTTGGTATTGACAAGGGAACGGAAATTGCCGCGTTCTCCGGATTAAACGTGACAGGTATGCCGGCGCATCCCGTTTTGGGGCGCCGCCGCCTCTTGCGCCGGGAACTGTCGGCGCGGGAGGCTTTTTTATTTCAGGCAGCGAATAGATTTAATCGGCGTTTTCCTAAATCAGCCTTCCTGACGATAAAAATGTCTTCTTGAAAAATCGAGAGAGGAGTTGACGCCAATTGCTCAACATTTACACGACGACATCGGATCGTTTGGTGGGCATAGAATACCGGTCCGGCGACAGCATTGAGCCCGGGGCTTGGTTCAACCTGATACGGCCGAGCGCGTCTGAATTGCGGGTCGTCTCCGAAGTGACCGGCGCGCCGCTCGACATTCTGAGGGCGGCGCTCGACCAGGAGGAGTCGTCCCGCATAGAGGTTGACGACGACATAATGCTGATACTGACAAATATACCAAAGAGCGACGACAGCTTGATGTTCGGCTACGACACCATCCCTCTCGGAATAATCATATCCGAAAAGTACTTTATCACCGTCTGCCTGGAGGAGAACGAGGTACTGGAGGATTTTGACTCCGGGCACTACCACTTCTTCGATACGGCGAAGAGGACGCGCTTTTTATTCCAGATACTCTACCGCACCGCGGTACTCTACCTGAAGGACTTGCGGCTGATGAACAGGAAGACAGACGAGATAGAGCAGGCGCTGCGGCTCTCAATGAAGAACAAGGAGCTGTTCTTGCTGCTCGATCTCCAAAAGGCGCTCACGTACTTCACCGTCTCGCTCCGCACGAACAGATCTGTCATAGAGCGGCTGATGAGGCTCTTTGGGAACAAGAACGTCCATCACCTCGTAAAACTGCGCGAGGATGACGAGGAGCTGCTGGAGGATGTGCGGATCGAGTACGACCAGGCGATTGAGATGGTGCAGGTACACAGCGACGTGCTGTCGAGCACTATGGACGCGTTCGCCTCCGTCATATCGAACAACCTCAACATCGTGATGAAGTTTCTGGCGTCCGTCACGATAGTGATGGCGATTCCCACGATGATAGCGAGCTTCTTCGGTATGAACGTGCCTGTGCCGTGGCAGGACAACTTCGCCGGCTTTCACTACGCGATGTCCGTCGCCGCGATTTTGACCACGATTGTCGTCTACCTCTTGTGGAAGAAGAGGATGTTCTGACATTCCAGCCAGATTTATTTATCGCGTATTTATCGTGTTTTTGTTGACTAGCGCGCCATGAAGTAGTATTGTTCGCAGAGCAGCCGGGAACGGGGTTTATAGGCAAAATCGCCAAGCGGCGTTAACAAGAGGAGGTAACAGTGGATGAAGAAAAGCACGGTAATCATGAAGAAAGGCGCGGCGTTGGCTGTAATTTTAGCGGTGGTCGCGTTGACCGTCACTGTCGCGTGGGCGGTGAACAGTTGGGATTCAACTACTAAGACGCTCACAATCAATGATCCGATAACGACTATAAGTCAAGATTTGGCGAATCCGAGAGAGGGGTATTTATACAGCGGTATCTACAACAGTATATCGCCTGACCGCAAGATACCGGGTTTCACGTATGCCGACGTTAAATCTGTAGAGAAAATAATTATAACGAGAAACGCGGCGCAGACGTCATCGGATAATCCTGCAGATATGTATTCGCAATATGGTGGCGTTGGCGGGTTGGTCACCTGGGAGGACATGGCTTTCCTGGGTTCGTCCGACATCTGGCAGAGCCTCAAGGTCATCGACATGAGCGAAGCGAACACCTTGCAAGGAGCGCCGCTGTACGTCGCTAATTCCGATGATAACGGCATGATTTTTAGAGGACTAGAGGAGCTGTACCTGCCAAACGGCATAACGGTCATTCCGGACGGTTCCTTTAACGAAACTGGCGTTCTGCCGGGTATAAAGTACATCGTTTTCCCGAAGACCTTGAAGAGCATAGACAGCGCATTCCATGGTGTAGGTTCCGATAATACCATCACGCTCGTTTTCACCGGATTAACACCACCGGCGATCAGCGCGGATGCTTTAAGCGGAAGTAATGTAGTCGCGGTCATAGTTCCAAAAGGCAGTGAAAGTGATTACGAGACTAAACTCCCTGCCGGATTGACTAACAATATTTCTTATATCAGGTCGATAGGTGTATCACCGGATCTTCTTTCGTCCGACGGCGGCTCTGTGGATGTGACGATTGACGGTTTACATCTAGGGTCGATTTTGAGTGACATAAGGATAGCTGTAGACGGTACGCCCAGCGATATACTAATAAGTCCTGACCAGCGCGGTGTGAATATACCGGGTAACAGGACGCTTGATAGAATAACTCACACGCTCACCGTCCTGTTGAAAGGCAAACCGTATGAGGGCATCAGCGCCACTGTGACGGTTCTGCCCAGCGACGAGCAGCCTAAGGGGAAACTCATCAGATTAGCTCCGTACACAACTGGCGCCGCTAGCAACGGAATCGCGGCTTACGCTGCCCTTACAGACGATGGCGTTCCCTCACCTCAGGGCATTCCGGTGACGTTTACGCTGTACGATCCGGCTGGAAATCTACTAAACATCGTCACCAAACTGACCTCCAGTGATGGGACAGTGAGAGAAGTGCTGATGCCAAGCGGTTTGCCGAACGGCTTGTACACTGTAACGGCGACCACGACCGTAACGGGTTACGCCTCTGACACTCAGAGAGTGAGAATCGGACCAATTCCTCCGGCTTATTCGGAGGACACAGGAAGCGGGTGTTCCACCGGGGTATCGCCGCTCTTGCTGATCGCGGCCGTCGCTCTTATGGGCTGGACCTCGAAGAAACGCTGAGAACGTAGACCTTTACCATCATAAGCATTAAGATTCTCATATATAAACAAATGGAGGCCTCTCAATCAGCGAGGGGCCTCCATCTCGTTCAGCGAATATCAATCTTTAAAAAAGGACCGCTTTTACGCGGCCCTTGTCACTTTGTGCGAACGGAGGCACTTAGTGCATATCTTCATCCTTCTTGCCTCTCCGCCGCCTACGTCTACCATGACGCTGCGAAGATTGATCAGCCAGCGCCGCCTCGTGTGACGGTTAGAGTGGCTTACGGCGTTCCCCGTGCTGGGGCCTCTCCCGCAGCAACTGCAATACTTTGACATTTCCCGTACCCCCTTAAAAAGACGATCCTCTCTTGAGGCATAACAAAGGGGAGTATATCACAGAACTTTTTTTAGGGGAATACGCAAATATTCCCACGTGAATATTCCCACCGTATGGGACGCCGCCCTCGGCGTCCCGTGTCTCACCTCCACGGCCGTCCCGTGTTTCACTCCCATCGGCGTCCCGTGCCCTACCGTTCCGTTGTTCGATTCCACCGCGACGCGCAGGAGCAAATGGATATGGTTTGGCATGATAATATATTTATCGAAAAATACGTTTGAATATACGTTCGGAATATTTTCTATATGTTTCTTCACAATATTACCGTATGGCGTAAATTGAATGATCGGTGTGGCGAGGGGGGCGGTGGGAATTGGCGTGGTGGCGGGAATCGGTGAGGCGAGGGCGGTGATGGGGCGCGGGACGCCGAGGGCGGCGTCCCCTACGGAATCGGTTGTCTTGTGTAAAAACAATCTTCCCGCCATCTTATGGGATTATTTTCGATGTATTCCACGATACGGTCGTAATCGTATCCGTCTCGGACGATGTGGTCATGGTATGAACGCTGCCAAAGAGAAACCCCGGCCTTTTTTGATGTCAAACCCTTTAACGCGTTAATTGTTTTGGGTATAATCGCGCCCGTAGGGGACGCCGCCCCCGGCGTCCCGCACCCTACCGCCCCGGCGTCCCGTGTTCCACCCCCACCGGTGTCCCGCGCCCTACCCCCACCGCCATCCCGTGCCCCACCATTCCGTTGTTCGATTCCGCCGCGATGCGCAGGAGCAAATGGATATGGTTTGGCATGATAACATATTTATCGAGAAATACGTTTGAATATACGTTCGGAATATTTTCTATATGCTTCTTAACAATATTACCGCATGGCGTAAATTGAATGATCGGTGTGGCGAGGGAGGTGGTGGGAATTGGTGCATCGGCGGCGGTGGGTGACGGTGCGCCAGGGGAGGTGGCGGGAATCGGTGAGGCGAGGGCGGTGGTGGGGCACGGGACGCCGAGGGCGGCGTCCCCTACGGAATCGGTCTTGTGTAAAAACAATCTTCCCGCCATCTTATGGGATTATTTTTGATGTATTCCACGATACGGTCGTAATCGTATCCGTCTCGGACGATGTGGTCATGGTATGAACGCTGCCAAAGAGAAACCCCTGCCTTTTTTGATGTCAAACCCTTTAACGCGTTAATTATTTTGGGTATAATCGCGCCCGTAGGGGACGCCGCCCTCGGCGTCCCGTGTTCCTCCACCACCGGCGTCCCGCGCCCTACCCCAACCGTTCCGTTGTTCGATTCCGCCGCGACGCGCAGTAACAAATGGATATGGTTTGGCATGATAACATATTTATCGAGAAATACGTTTGAATATACCTTCGGAATATTTTCTATATGCCTCTTCACAATATTACCGTATGGCGTAAATTGAATGATCGGTGTGGCGAGGGAGATGGTGGGAAGCGGGACGCCGAGGGCGGCGGTGGAAATCGGGACGCCGAGGGCGGCGTCCCCTACGGAAATTTCACATAACAATTCCGCGCGGTCTTTTGTGCAGAGCGTCAAAAAATACACGCCGTTTTGATTGTAATCGTAATTTTTCAATCGGTTCCGCTTGCGTACAGCCATATCACCCATGTTATTCACACCTGCACTTTATATCTACACCCATGCGCCGATTCGCACTATTAACGCGAGAATATATTGCGCTTGATCTACCCAACAATAAACCGTTTTTCACAGAGGCATAGCTGCTGAATTTGCTGATGAAAACAAAAACACAAAAAAGTGCGGGGAATCGGTGACGGGACGCTGGGGGCGGTGGTGGAAATTGGGACGCAGGGGCGGTGGTGGAAATCGGGACGCCGAGGGCGGCGTCCCCTACTTGCAAGAGGACTGATATTAGGTATAATGACGTGAGTTTTATCGTAATAAACTGCTGTGGAGCAGATCGGAGTGACCTCAATGGGTGAGGACTGGAGACATCTTAAGCTGGGCGATCTTTTGGTGAATGCCGGCGCCATCTCGAAAAGCACACTGGATTCCGCGCTCGAGGAACAAAAAATTTCCAGGATGCGCCTCGGGGAGATTCTGCTTAAAAACGGCTGGCTCACGGAGCGCCAGCTTGCCGAGGCGTTAAGCCGGCAGTTGAAGCTGCCGCTCGTTTCTCTCGCAAGGTACAAACCGACCAGAGAGGCGATACGGATTATACCCGAAGCGGTAGCGCAGAGGCTGGAGATAGTTCCACTCGCCATCCTCGAATCCGGAAAGATCGCGATAGCTATGTCCGATCCTCTGAATGTTCTGGCCGTCGACGAGCTCCGGATGATTACAAACGCTGATTTTGAGATCAACGTTGCAACCGCCTCCGACGTCCGAAGGGCGCTCATGAATTTCTACAAGGTCGCGACCAGCCTTGAGGACGCTATGGGTGAGGTGCTGTCCTCGGAGGACGATTTCTCGCGAGCCATCGTCTCCGCCGGCGCCGCTCAGGACGTAATGGGCGTCTCCGCTGACGACGCCCCGGTCGTGCGCCTTGTCAGCAATATACTTGAAGAAGCTGTAAAGGACCTTGTATCCGACATTCATATAGAGGTATACGAGAAAGCGGCGAAGGTGCGTTACCGCGTCGACGGTGCGCTTCACGAATATATAGAGTACCCGGCGGCCCTTCACCCCGCCGTCATGTCCCGCCTCAAGGTCATCGCGAATATGGATATCTCCGAGCGCAGGAAGCCGCAGGATGGCCGTATCCTGGTAAAATTACAAGAAAGGAGGATCGACCTTCGCGTCTCCTCTCTTCCGGCGATTTACGGGGAAAAGATGGTTTTGCGGCTTCTCGACCAGGGTACGTCGAAGGTGGGCCTTACGAATCTCGGCCTTTACGAAGACGATATAGAAATTCTGATGAGGATGATCCGCGCGCCGTATGGGATATTCCTGATAACAGGGCCCACCGGGTCCGGAAAGTCGACGACGCTGTATTCCCTTCTCGAAATCCTGAACAAGCCGGACGTGAACATCATCACCGTTGAGGACCCGGTAGAGTATACAATGGATGGCATCAATCAGGTTCAAGTAAACGAAAAGGCGGGGCTCACGTTCACGGAGGCGCTTCGTTCGATCCTTCGCCAGGACCCTGACAAGATAATGGTAGGAGAGATAAGGGACTACCCGACCGCGGAACTTGCCATCCGCGCCGCGCTCACCGGACACCTTGTGCTGTCCACGCTCCACACTAACGACGCGCCCAGCTCTATCGTCCGCCTTATGGATATGGGCGTGCAGCCGTTTATGATTTCGTCGTCTCTCGTGGCTGTCGTCGCGCAGAGGCTCCTGAGGCGGCTCTGCCCTCACTGCAAGGTCGAGTACCCGCTTCCGGTCGATGTGGCGCAGTCGCTTGGGGTTCCGGCCGGACTTAAAGTATTCGCTCCTAAGGGGTGCGATAACTGCCGCAATACAGGATATAAGGGAAGGGTGGCTGTTACTGAGATCATGCAGGTAGACGATGATGTTAAGGCGATGATCAACATGGGGGAAACCGTAGCGGAAATTCGGCAAAAATGTGTCGCTAAGGGGATGAGGCTTCTCTCGCACAGCGCGTGGAGGGGTGTCATGGCGGGCGTCACATCGATAGACGAGATGCTCGCCTTGAGCGTGCATCACGAGTAAGGATTGACGACTCATGGCGACTTATCCTATTCAGGCTTTATTGCTTGAAGTGCTTCGCAGAAAAGGGAGTGACCTCCATTTGGGCGTGGGTATTCCGCCCGCGATTCGCCTGGACGGTCAACTGCGGTTTATCGGAGAGCCTATAACGTCGAACGATCATATAGAGATGCTGTCGGCCATTCTTTCGCCCAGCCAGATAGATACGCTGAACCGCGACAAGGAACTGGACTTCAGCTTCACATTCAGGGCAAGCGACGATCTTACGTCGCGATTCCGCGGCAACTGTTCGTTCGAGCGCGGCAATCTCTGCACGGCGCTCCGCGTCATCACGTCTAACATCCGTACTACAAAACAGCTCATGCTCTCTCAAGCGGTGGAGGACGTAGCCCAGCGGCTGAGGGGCCTCTTCCTCGTGACGGGGCCGACTGGCTCGGGTAAATCCACGACGCTCGCGGCGGTCGTTCAGCAGGTGAATATGACAAGATCATGTCACATAATCACTATCGAAGACCCGATAGAGTATCTTTACACATCGGAGCGCTCGATCATCCACCAGCGCGAGATAGGCAGCGACACGGCCAGCTTCTCCGAGGCGCTGAAGCGCGCTCTGCGTCAAGACCCGGACGTGATTCTGATCGGTGAGATGAGAGACCTCGAAACGGTGGGGGCGGCCGTGACCGCGGCGGAGACGGGGCACCTCGTATTCGGCACGCTGCACACGCCGGACGCATCCCAGACAATAGACCGCATTATCGACGTGTTCCCCCCCCACCAGCAACAGCAGGTGAGGATGCAGGTGGCAAACATTCTGGTGGGGATTTGTTCGCAGCAGCTCCTTCCTCTTCCCGGCGGCGGCCGCATGGTCGCGACGGAGCTTTTGATAGCGAACTCCGCGATACGCAACTGCGTCAGGGAGGGCAAGACGTCGCAGATAAAGGGAATAATGCAGACAGGCGCGTCGCTCGGGATGCACACGATGGATCAGGACTTGGCGCGGCTGGTCACAGAGGGCTACATAGCGCGTTCAGACGCGTTCACCTACTCCTACGATCCCAAAGAACTGGAACGGCTTCTTGGATAAACGCCGCTCTGTTAACTTTTAAACGAAATCAACCCCCGAGAAGGGGGTTTTCATATTGAATTAGCCGAATCTTCACGTATCGTGATATCATTGTCATAATTCTTAAGGGGAGGTTCGTTTTGCATGGCACAGGTTGTGGATACCAGCGATTTTCGGCCGGGACTCAAGATAAAATGGGAAGGGGGGATGTGGACCATTCTGGAATGTTCCCACCATAAAATGGGCCGGGGAGGCGCGATTGTCCGAGGCAAGCTTCGCAACCTGGAAACAGGCAGTTCGGTGGAGCAGTCCTTTAAGTCAGGAGAGCGCTTCGAGCGCATAATCTTCGACGAAAAGCCTGCGCAGTATCAGTACAAGGACGGAAGTGACTATGTTTTTATGGATCTCGAAACGTTCGACCAGGTTTACCTGTCGGGCGAAATTCTGGGTGACGCGATCAAATACCTGATCGACAATCTGGAGGTCAGCTTCGACATGTACGAGGGCAGGGTAATGGGCATAGAACTGCCGAAGTCGGTTGAGCTGAAGGTGACGGATACGCCGCCCGGATTCAAGGGCGACACGGCGTCTGGAGGAGGGAAACCCGCCTCGACTGAAACGGGACTCGTCGTGACGGTACCTTTTTTTGTCGAGAACGGTGAATATATAGTAGTCGATACGAGAACAGGGGAATACCTGGAGAGAGCCAAAAAGAACTAAGAAACTCAATTGAAGGAGGCGCAAAAGGATGAGCGCGCGTGAAAAAATCGCTTATTTGCGTGGATTGATCGAAGGTCAAAATTTGTCGGAGAACGTAGGGCTGTCGAAGTTTCACGAAGCTCTCCTGGGCGCTTTGGACTCCCTTGCGGAGGAGCTGGACGAAATATCTGAAGCCCAGGACGATCTCCGCGATTTCGTGGAGGACCTGGAGGAAGAGGTAATGGAAATCAGCTCCGAATACGGCCCCGATCTGCTGGATCCTCGTTATGAGAGCGATGACGATGAAGACGACGACGATGAAGAGGAGAAGTACGAGAATACGACGTGTCCGGCGTGCGGCCGCGATTTCGCGTATCAGCCCGACGCCTATGACGAGGACGAGGACTTGCTCTGCCCTCATTGCGGGCAGCCGTTTAAACAGTAATAAATCGTAACGGGGGGCTCTGCCGGATTGCGTTTTACACCGAGGGCCTCTCATAATAAATCGGCATAAATTAAAAGGAGGTCATGTTATGGATTCCAGCGAGCAGATGGAAAAAGAGGCTGTCACCTACGATCAGGACGGCGTTGAGACGACTACAGCCGATCAGCCGGGGCCGGAGGGCAAAATTCGCATTTCCGAGGACGTTATCGCGCAGCTTGCGGTAAAGGCCCTGCTCTCCGTCGACGGCGTGCAGCCCGCGAACCCTGGTCTCATGGCTAATTTGCGAATGGGGCGGAAGGCGTCGAACGGTGTCAGAATAACGATATCCGAGGGCGACACGCCGGAGATTCAGGTGGACACGTATATATCGGTAAAGTACAGTCTCCGCATCCCCGACGCGTGCTGGGACGTTCAGGAGGCCATCAAGGATCAGGTGGAGCGCTATACGGGCTATTCCGTAAAATCAGTCAATGTGTACGTGCAGGGAATTACCTTCGCGGAGAAAAAAGGGGAAACGGATTCCGCTGAGCGGGAAACTGACGCGCAGGCGCAGACCGATCAGGCCTAGGGGAGAGTGATACTAATTCGCTGTTGATCTATCGGCGGAGGTGATTTGAGTGCTGTTTCTGTGGACTATTACGAAAAATGGGAAAATATGGCTGGACGGAGAGACTTTCCGCCAGATAGTGGCGAAACGCCTTCCCGCGGATTTTTATTGTCAAGAGGTATCGTTCGTTGGGGATCAGAACCTCCTCAATATATACGTCACCTTGCCGGACAATGACGATCCGCAGAAAAGGCTGGCAATCATAGACAAGTTCGAGGAATTTTTCAGCCCGCTGGGCATTGCGGTACATGTTCACTGGATCCGCAAAGCGCCGGACGAATTGGGGGATTCTCTTCCGCTTTGGAAAAAACCGCTTTTCTGGGCGGCGGTGGGCGGCGGCGCCGCTGGTCTCGTAAACCTCGGCCCGAAGGGCATCGCATGGGTCGTGGGTTCCACTATAAGCTGCTATATAATAGGCTGGCTTGCCGTCACAAAGGACGGCAACAAACTTATAGAGAAGTTTGTAAATGATATAAAAGATTTCAGGAGATGATTTTTTGGGCAGGGATACATTGCCGCAACGAAGGCGCAGGGCGAGAGAGATCGCCCTGCAATTAATATATGAACTCGATCTGAGGGCCGGTCTCACGCCTGAGGAAGCCTTTGCGGCGTATCCCTTCGAGGCGGAGCCGCCGGAAGTGGCCGAGTACGCGAAGGCTCTGGTCTGGGCCGCGTTTAGGAGAACCGATGAGCTGGACGAGATTTTGAGGGAGCATATCGTCGGCTGGAGGACTGAGCGAATGGTCGCGGTGGACAGGGCCGCTATCAGGATAGCCCTCTGCGAAGGGATTCTCGAACGTACCGTGCCTGTGGCTGTCGCCATTTCAGAGGCCGTTGAACTGACAAAGACGTTTGGGACAGTGGAGTCGAGCAGGTTTGTAAACGGTGTGCTGGGCCGTATCGTGCGCTCCTTGGACGCCGTCGGGGACGAAACGGCGGATGAATAGGCGCTCGTTTACCCCGCTTCCGCAAATACCAGCCAAGCGGGAAGCGCTCACCGTAGACAGCCTTTCCGAACTTTTGCGGGAGATATTAGCGGGGATACCCGAACTGCGGAACGTGGCTGTCAAAGGTGAGCTGCAAAATTTCAAGCGGCATTCGAGCGGACACGTTTATTTTACCTTAGTAGGCACGGAGTCACGCCTGTCATGTGTCCTCTTTCGCTCTCACGCGTCCGGCGTTTTAGACTGGCCGGAGGACGGAGACGAGGTGATCGTGACCGGGAGCGTCGAGATATACCCAAAGGGCGGCTCGTACCAGCTTTACGCGACGAGGATACTGCCATTGGGACTTGGCGCTCAATCCCGCGCGAGGGAGGAACTTCGCGCGCGTCTTGAGCGTGAGGGGCTTTTCGACGCGCGTCACAAACGCCCGCTGCCGCAATATCCTTCTAAGGTGGCGGTAGTCACCTCCCCTACGGGGGCGGCCATTCAGGATATTCTGAAGGTATCGGCGTCAAGAGCGCCGTTCGTTGACATCATTGTGGTCCCGGCCACCGTGCAGGGAGTGGACGCGCCGGCTCAGGTGGCGCGCGCGCTGTCGGTCTGCGGCCGGCTGAAGGGCATTAGCTGCGTAATACTCGCGCGGGGAGGGGGAGCTAAGGACGATCTCTCTCCGTTCGATGACGAAAGGATAGTACGCGCCGTGAGGGGCTGTCCCATTCCGGTCGTGACAGGAGTTGGACACGAGACCGACAGTTCTCTTGCCGACCTTGCGGCGGACGCCGCTCTCCCAACGCCCTCGGCGGCGGCGGAGAGGGTTTTCCCCGATTCGGGCGAGATACGGCGACGCCTGATTCACGCGCGCGATCTCTTGGCGTCGGGAATGATCGGGATATTGACACATTTTCAAAATTTGCTGGATCGGCAGGATGAGCGAATGAACCGGCTCGTGATGGCGCGCATCGGCGAGGACGAAAAGTTCTTGGACGGCGCGTCGCGGGAGCTTTTTTTGAGGATAGGCGGAGCGATAGAACGAAACGAACACACGCTCAGAACCGCCGCGGCCGCGCTGGACGCGTTTTCACCCCTTGCGGTGCTGGGAAGGGGCTACGCGATATGCAGAAACGAAAATGGCGTTGCGGTAAGACGCGCCGATGCGCTCAGCCTCGGCGACAAGATTGACGTGCGCTTCCAGGACGGCGGAGTGACCGCTGCCGTTTTGAGCGTCCGCTTGGACGCCGGCGCCTCGGATCAGGCGTCTTATACCAATTTGAAATCAAAGGCGTGAAGGATGAGGCGCGATAAACCGGCTTTCCTCTATATGACTATCCAATGGTCTCATAATGATAAACCAGAGATGACGGGCCGTCGACTCACTCCGCGAATTGGACCGCTCATACACCTCTGTCCTGAGCTGATTCGCTCGCCCGACATCCATGTCGGCCGCCAATTCGCTGCGTTCGTTCGCCGGTCCGTCATCTCTTTACACGAGACAATTGGATAGTCATATATAAATTTTCCAGTTATACACATGTGTTATCCACATCTGTGCATAAAGTCTACGCGTTTTCCACAGGTGTCTATTCAGTATTTTTAAGTAGTCTTGTATTTATACACATGCTGCGCTCATGTCTAAGCCGCTACAGTCAAGAATTCATAATTATACACAGGATAAAATCGCCGTTATGTGGATAAGTGGATAACTATGGTGGATAAATACATCTTTAGACTCATTTTTCCACACCCCTTTCCATAACAACTGTGATAGAATACTTCGCAGTCTCTGCAACATTGAACGCGCGCAGGAAATTAGGGTGAGGTGTATCAAATTGGAAAATGACATTAAATCTATCTGGCAGGACGTTTTAAGTTCCTCCGGTTCTTTTTTGCCATCCGGCACTACGGAGATGTGGCTCAGTACCTGCCTTCCGATAGCTATTGAGGACGGCGTCTTCGAGATAGATGTCCCGAACGCGTTTGCCAAAGAAAACATGGAAAAAAAAATAATTAAACCGCTCGAGGCGTTTCTCGCGGAGCGCGGATACGCTACGTCCGTTTCTATCCACTTAGACGAGGGGCAGCAGATGCTTCCGCGACCGCAGGTTCAGGGCGCGCCTCAGGTAAACGAAAACGGGATACTGAACCCGACTTATGTATTTGAAAATTTCGTGATCGGAAAATCCAACAGACTCGCGCACGCCGCGAGCCTGGCCGTAAGCGAATCCCCCGGACAAGCGTACAACCCCCTCTTTATCTGGGGCGGAGTCGGTCTCGGAAAAACTCACCTCATGCACGCTATCGCGCATCACGTCAGGAACAAACAGCAGGGCGCGCGAACTCTTTACGTCAGTTCCGAAAAATTCACGAACGATATGATCACTTCGATAAAGACGAACAGCACGAACGAGTTCAGAGCCCAGTACAGGAACCTGGATGTTCTTCTAATAGACGACATTCAGTTTATCGGCGACAAAGAGGGTACGCAGGAGGAATTTTTCCACACGTTCAACAGCCTCCACGAGGCTAAAAAACAGGTCGTCATAAGCTCTGACAGACCGCCGAAGGAGATTAAGGGCGTCGAGGAGAGGCTTGTTTCGCGTTTTGAATGGGGCCTGGTGACTGATATACAGCAGCCGGATCTCGAAACGAGGGTCGCTATTCTCCAAAAAAAAGCGGAGGCAAAGGGATGCCAAATTCCCGAGGACGTCATTCTCTTTCTGGCACAGAACATACCGAGCAACATCAGAGAACTGGAGGGCGCGCTCAACAGGGTTGTGGCTTACTCCAACGTAAACGCCGAGCCGATGAACATCGAGAACCTCGGCATGTGGCTGAAGGATATACTGCGCCATAACGCAAAAGGACAGATCAGCATAGACTACATTCAGCAGCTGACCGCCGAGAGCTTCGGAATCTCTATAGACGATCTCGTGTCCACAAAGAGGACGTCGGATCTGGCCTTAGCGAGACAGATCGCGATGTACCTCGCAAGGGATCGTCTTAACGACAGCCTTCAGCAGATCGGATACGCGTTCAACAAGAAAGATCACACTACGGTACTGCACGCGTGTAAAAAAATAGAGGAGCTTATGAAAAGCAACATACGCGTAAAAACTATTGTGGATAACATAAGGAACAAGCTCTAAAAAAACGATTTTTTTTGTGGATTGCCGGTAAGTTATCCTCAGTGATATATTATTTCCACAATTATTTTGTGGAAATTGTGGAAAACATCCCGCTATAACGGACGCATTTTTACACATAAAAAAGTTCCTGTCACAGCGCGTTTCGGTATGTTTTCCACTAATCCACAGCTCCTACGATTACTACTTCTATATTTTTTATATATAAAAGATAGTATAGAAGAACGCAGTGCAAACATGTATTTCTCGACAATTTCTACAAGATCCGACGGAGGTGAAAAGGAAGTAATGAAATTAAAGGTAGATAAAGCGTCTTTCATAAAAAGCTGGAGCTTGGTGGAACGCAGCGCCGGGACAGCGTCTTCGATGAATATTTTGTCAACCGTACGATTGAAGGCTGACATTGACAGTGTGGAATTGCAGTCCACCGACATAAAGACTTCAATAAAGTGCATCGCTAAAGGCGTTGAGGTTTTGGAGCCCGGTGAGGCAATTATACCTATTAAGGGAGTAACTGATCTATTTAAAAAGGCGAGTTCTTCTGATTTTACTATTCAGTTCGATGAAGGAAAGGCCGTAATGACTTCCGGGAGAAGCAGGTATCGCTTTTCGACTTATTCGGCGAGCGAGTTTCCGCATCTCCCGTCATCAGCGGGGGGCAGCTTGTTCTGCGTGATAAAGTCGTCCGCGCTCTCCTCGTTGATAGACAGGGGAGGGTTGTGCGCCTCAGAAAAAGAGGAATTTCCCCAATATCTTTCGTCGGCGTACTTCGAGATCGAGGATGGGCGTCTTAATGTAGTAACGACAGACAAGCGGCGGCTCGCTCTGTGCAAAGCTGAACTGATCGAGGCCGGAGACGGAAAACCCATGTTGCTTCCGGTAAAGAGCGTCAAGGAGTTTCAGCGGGTTCTCGGAATTTTAGAGAGCGATTCGGATATTAAGATACTGTTCGATGACGCTCAGGCATATTTCACAGCGGAAGGTATGGAGTTTGCCGTCAGAAAAATAGAAAGTAACTTTCCCGCGTATGCCAGAATACTGCCGGTGTCCAGCTCGACTACGATGTATGTTGACAGGCAGGATATAACATCCGCTGTGGAACGCGTGGACGTAGTGGTAAGGGATTATAACAGGACGGTTATCATGGCGCTGTCGGATAAAGGAGACTGCGTTTTATCCGGGCGCGCGCCGGAGTTCGGCGAAGCTGTCGAAAATATAAATTGCGAGATTAGCGGTGAAGCGCTGAAGTCGGGCTTTAACACGAAATATTTTCTGGACGCTGTAAAGGCCATTGACGGACCCGTCGCCAGCCTGACCTTTAACGGGGTTGGCAGTCACATGGTTGTACGATCCAGGGACTCCGACGATTTTTTGTGTATGGTCGCTCCAATGGAGCTTTCCAGAGAAGAGTTGGAGTCAGAGGAAGCGGCTCACGGGGGAGATGTATTTTAGCGACACTTACTTCCATAATTTCAGAAATTTGCGCCAGGGCAGAGTCACGTGGTCGCGTGGTTTTAACCTCATAACTGGCCCTAACGGAGCGGGAAAGACCAACTTCATAGAGGGCCTCAATCTTATTTCAGGTTGGGGCCCTCTCGAACGAACGACAAAAATATCGTCCGTACCGTCCTGGAAGGGTAAAGAGTGCGGTCATGGTCAGGGCCAGGAAAAAGCGTCTCTTTGGGCTCGGGCTTTCGGCGAGGAAAATATCGATATTTTCGCGTCCATATCCATAAAATGTTCGTTAAAGTGTGATGACAAGGTTTTAGGAGCGTCCGCTATGAGGGCAAAGATACCGGTTATGACTTTTTTGTCAGACGGCATGTCTTTAGTCCGCGGCGGAGCTTCGTCGAGGAGGGCGCTCCTTGACAGAGTGGGCGCCATTATCAGCCCGTCCTACGCGTTGAGACTCAATAACTACAGAAAAATTTTAAGGCAAAAGACGGTTCTTCTCAGGGGAAGCCGCGACGTTTCTGCAGCGGACAGAGTCCTCCTTCCGCTGGGCGTTTGGCTTTGGACCGCGAGAGAGGAAATACTGAGGCTCATGGCGTCCGCTCTGGATAAGTGCGGCAATCTCTTGTCCTGTCCGATGGAGCTCGTATTCGCCCGAGGCGGCGGCGGTCAGGAACAAGAGCCCTTCGAGGATTTTAAAAGCTCGCTTATAACAAAGAGAAATCGCGAGAGGGAGTTGAGAACGCC
>JAISYM010000045.1 GCA_031269875.1 Synergistaceae bacterium | reverse complement strand
GAGGATTTTAGTGATGGAAAAGAAGAGCACAAGTTGGGGTTGGATTATCTTTTGGCTTATAATTTTTTGGCCAGTAGGAATGTTTTTGGTTATTAGAAAGCTAGCGACCGACAAGTCGGCGTTAATGAGCGGGAAAAAAGGCGCGCTTCCAGTTGTCGCTTGGTTTTTGATTGTTATTGGAGGAATGGTTCTTATCGGTCTTTTGTCTGACACATCCGGTGATAGCGGCGGGGGGGTAATTGTAGCGCTCGCTATGATTGTTGGCGGAATTTTACTGTTGCGTAAATCTTCAAAGACGCAACAGATCGCGGCTAAATATAAAAAGTACATAGATATAGTTGTTAATCAAAATGTGCGAAGTATAGACCATGTCGCTTCTGCCGTTGGCTTGCCATACGACGTTGTGATAAATGATTTGCAGGATATGATAAATATTGGCTACTTGAAGGATGCTTATATATATCAAGGTAATCGAGAAATCGCATTAAAACAGCCCGAACCTGCGATATATACTCAGACTGCAACTGCCAGACAAGCTCCCGCACAGACAGTGGCTATTCGTTGCCCTGGTTGTGGCGCAAACAATGTCGTCTCAGTTGGCAGAGTTTCAGAATGTGAGTACTGCGGGACACCAATAAACGCGTAATGCGTAAACTTTTAAAGGAGCGTTGAATAAATCGCATCACTTGACAACCGAACCAGACATGATTTCGTTCGCCTCAAATCTCCCGTCCCGTCCGCAAAATTTCCTTCACGAAAGGATTGTCGTTTTCCAATTCGGATGTCGCTAACCCGCGCGGCTCGATGTCGATACCCTTGTATTTCCGCGTCAGGCGAAACAGCAACTTCATGATGTCAAGCGACGGCATATCCTCGAAATTGTGCGAGAAAAAGCATACGTCGATGTCGCTCTGTGAATCGCCCCGTGTTTAGTGGAGAGTTATGATACCAGTAAACCGAAGAAGGAGATTCAAGGATGTCATCTACAAGTAAGACAACGCCAAGCAGTTCAAGAGCTTCCAATCGCTACCCTGAAGAGATCAGGCGTCAGGCAGTGGAGCTGTTCAACAGCTCGCTTCCAGAGTATAAGACGTGCCAGGCGACAGCGAAGCGGGTCGCCGGTCTGCTCGGCGTCAAATGTTTCGACACAGTGCTCACATGGGCTCGCCAGACGGAGATTGACAGCGTCGCCAGGGCTGGCATCGACACAGGAACGGCGGAAGAACTCAGGCGTCTTCGCCGTGAAGTGGGCGATTCTTTTGACAACGCCCTGGCGGAAACCGTAAACGGCGAGTACAAGACGGAGCTGATCAATAAGTTTGGCCCCTGGGACGGCTATGAGAGTCTGAATCTAAGGACGGTTGAGTGGGTGTATTGGTACAACAATTCCCGAATCAGTGAGCGTAACGGATACAAAACCCCATCGCAGGTCGAGGAAATATGGTATAGTACCGGCATGGATATCAGGAAGTACTCAAAAACAGAGCCCTAAAACTCTACACAAAACCCGGGGCGGTTCTCAGTAAGAGCCAT
This sequence comes from Synergistaceae bacterium, assembly GCA_031269875.1. Lineage (GTDB taxonomy): Bacteria > Synergistota > Synergistia > Synergistales > Synergistaceae > JAIRNC01. Next base: position 10,747 of record JAISYM010000045.1, on the reverse strand, counting down.
TGAATACTCCTCCTCGTACTGGTTTTGAGATGTTTCGTACACAAAAATCATGGAAAAAATCTGTGTACGGCTATATGATTGATTTTAGCATATTTGCGTTTATCGCTTTGGACACGTGCAAAGCAAAAACCCCGTCTCAGGCGGGGTTTTTAGACTTTCTTGGATTGTCTTGTTTTAAGTGATGGTGCCGAGGGGGGGACTCGAACCCCCACGTGGTCGCCCACGGCGGATTTTGAGTCCGCTGCGTCTGCCATTCCGCCACCTCGGCGCGTTCGATAGTTTATATCACCGCTAAAGCTATGTCAAATATGTTGCGGTAGAATGTTATTCGTCTGTGATGATCCAGGCCTCCTCGGAAAATCGTATAAAAGCTCGCAAACGCCAAATTCTGCCCTTAGGAAAAGTCAGGGGAAGGCGGGCTTGACTCATCCGGCGCGCGCGATTGCCTCTTGGAGTAAAGCTAGTCCTCTTTCCATATCGCCTTGCGTGTTATATGAGCGGCTTACCAATTCATTCGCGGCCAGTTTCCATACCTCTGCGATATATATTCCGTCCGGTAACAGGACGCCTTTTGCGCTGTGAAAGAGACCGCTCTCTATCAATTTATACGCTACGGCGCCAACAGCGTTCATTACGATATAGTCGATCGGGATTCCCTTGTTTATGGCGTCGGTGACAAGCTGGTCGTCCTTGAGATAAGAATAGACCGTCCCCCAGAGCTTTTCGACGTCGGATTGCCGGCCGAGCTTTCTGTTGGCCGCGTCTTTGAAATCCTTGAGGCGCAGCATACACTTAGTCGCGTTGTCAACGGGCGGCGCAAAGATTTCTTCCTCGCCGCTCTCATCGGGTTTTGTTACGATCCTGAAACCGCAGTAGATAATCGCCAGGGAGACAATGATTTTGAGCAGGCAGGAGATAAGATAATAGGCGGTTCCGCTCTTGATTCCGACAGTAAAGAGCTGCCAGGGGAGAGCCATGATCATAACTGCTGAACCGCCGTTCACGAAGGCGCCCAATATCGCCCACTCGTCGTCGAGCCTTCTGCCCGGAATGAAGTAGCGTATGATCGCCGAGGGTATGAGACAGGCGGCGGAAATGGAAAAGTAGGCAAGCCAATTGAAAAAGCCTATTAAGATATGAATCTTAGGCGTTTCGACTCCGCGCAAAGCCGCCAGATAAAAATTATTCATAAAATAAGAGATAAGCCACAATAACGACGACGACCCCAATATCATACAATAACGCGTCAATCCTCTGTCAGCCATCAGTAACCTCCGAAAATCGCCAAATTCGCACGCTCTTAAGTACCAAAGAAATAGTTCCGCGCCGCGAACATTCGCGCTAATATACTTTTCGTTCTATTATCCTTCAAAGATCGGGCAATCGCAAGTTTATCCCACAAGGTTGAAAACGGTACGCAAAAATACCTTGCGGGAGAGTGGAATCGGCATTGAAAAATAATTCGCCGCTATAAAATTATTATGCAAATCATAATGCTGTATAATAGTTATGTACTGTCGCGGAGGTGAAGGCGCTTGCAGCTCAGACATGGAATATGTATTCACGCCCACTTTTATCAACCCCCAAGGGAGGATCCGTGGCTTGACTGCGTGATGAAGGATCCCAGCGCCGCTCCGTACCACGATTGGAACGAGTGCGTCTATGAGCAGTGCTACAAGCCAAACAGGGCAGCGCGCCTTCTTGACTCTAACAACCAGATTAGCTATATCGCGAATAATTACAGGTACCTGAGCTTTAATGTTGGGCCTACGCTCCATTCATGGATAGAGAAGGTCGATCCTGAACTCTCCCGGTACATAGCGGAAGCCGACCGGGACGCGGCGGAGATGCTTGGCGAGGGAGGCGCGCTCGCTCAGGCGTACAATCATATGATACTGCCGCTTGCGGTCGAACGGGATATAAAGACGCAGACCGCTTGGGGTATCGCGGACTTCTCTTTCAGGTTTGGACGAGCGCCGAAAGGAATGTGGCTGCCGGAAACGGCTGTGGACACGAGAACGCTCGAAGCGTTGGCCTCATTGGGGATCGAGTTTACGATCCTGGCGCCTCATCAGTGCGCGGCCGTTCGCCCGCCGGACGGCGAATGGAGACCGACGGCAGGCGGCGGCGGGCTCGATGTTACGAGGCCGTACTTCACGCGGCTTCCGTCCGGCCGGAAGATTAACCTGATCTTTTACTACGGAAGCATAGCCCACGACATCGCGTTCGGCGGGCTTTTGGATAACGGGGACTTTTTCGCCGACGCGCTTTTGGGCCGCCTGCCGCGCGATGATGAACCGAGGCTCCTTGCGATAGCGACGGACGGCGAGACTTACGGGCACCATCATCACTATGGTGATATGGCGCTCGCGAGGGCGATTCAGCGCCTTTGCGCTTCTCAAGACTCGGTGATGACCAATGCGGCAGCCTTCTTGTCGAACTTTCCGCCGCGCTGGGAGTGCAAGATAGAGGAGAACACCTCCTGGTCGTGCGCTCATGGTCTCGAGCGCTGGCGCGGCGACTGCGGATGCCACACCGGAGGGGATCCGAATTGGCGCCAGATGTGGCGCGAGCCGTTGAGGGACGCTCTCGACCGCTTGCGGGACAAGGTCGATGAGGCTTACGAACGCGAGATGAAACATTACTGCGACGACCCGTGGCAGCTTCGCGACGAGGCGATAAGCCTTTATTTGGAGGAGTTTTCGGGTGACGCGGCAATAGAGGACGTTCTGGAAAAGAAACGCGGTTTTCTGGCGGATTTTTGCGGAAAGCTATCGGACGACGCCGCGCGGAACGTCCTCTCGCTGATAGAGATGCAGAGAATGAGGATGTTCATGTATACCTCATGCGGCTGGTTCTTCAACGATATCTCAGGCATAGAGACCCGCCAGATAATGGCATACGCGCTGAGGGCTTCGGAGTACCTGAAAGATGTATGCGGCGTATCCGCGGAGGAGGATTTCCTGAACGACCTCAAAAAAGCGCCTGGCAACACCGCCGCTTTCCCGACCGGCTATGACGTGATGATGAAAACCGTGATGCCTCAAAAGCGCTCCATCAGGGATATAGCCGCGGCCGCGGCCCTGATGTCGAGGAACAGGGCGTATTACTCGTACAGGATTAAATCCGGCGGGCGGGCATATCCGTCCGGCGATATGGGACTTTCGGTCGCCAGGGCGAGCATTTCGGACATAAGAACCCTCGAAAACTGGAGCGGCGCGTCGATTGTGGTGTCGACCGGCGGTCTGGACGACGTTTGCCGGCTCACAGAGAAGGATATGCCGTCGCAAAAGGAGATATGGAGCAATTTTTACGCGGGAGACCTGCTCTCCACGTCGCGGTATATTGAAAGCGCGTTCGAGCTCGGTCCGTGGCACTTCAAGGACCTTCCGCAGGATGACCGCGACGGCATAGCGTCCGAGCGCACAAAGGACGCGGAGGGAGATCACCTGGAGTACGCGGAAGAACTCCTTGTCGACAACAGGAGGCTGTTGGTGCAGCTCGACATGATGGGCGTAGGTTCTCCGCCGTTCCTTCGGGCCGCGGCAACCTTGGTGTATGAACAGAGAATGAAGAACCTCGCTGGCGATGTTCGGGACATTCTCGATCTCCTTAAGCCGGAATCCAGTTTGGAGGTGCTGCTCGAGGAGGCTCACAGCATGGGCGTCGCTCCGGAACTGTCCGCCTTGGCGCCGGCGATGGAGGGAGCTTTTTTTGACAAACTGATCGCGGCTAGGAAAACTAACGACCAAGACGCGTTCGAATCTGTTCTTTCGATGTGGAAAAAGGCTTGCGATCTGAAGATAGATATCGGTAAGTGGGGACTCCAAAACGCGATGTGGGATATCCTGGTCAGGGGAGATACCGATCTGTCGCCGGTCGTTTTGGAGCTGGCAAACGCGCTGGGTTTCGCTATCCCGACGCGGTAAGGCGATAAGGAAAGGCTGATTTATTGTTAGATGCCCTAAAGGGTGAAGATTTAAACCCTTGTGGTGTCCGGCTTCTCAAACTACAATAGTCATTTGATTTCGGGTTGGTATAAAAAATGCTGGGGGGTTTTTGAATATGTCGGTTTTGAATTACACGGAAAACATCAGCGAGTCCATGTTGATTACCTTCGAGAGGAACGCTATTTTCAGAAAGATAGCCTATTTCTCTATGGAAATAGGCATCGCGCAGGATATCCCCACATACTCCGGCGGGCTTGGCATACTGGCCGGCGATATCCTGAAAAGCGCGGCTGACCTCGGCGTTCCGGCGGCCGCCGTGACGCTGCTTTATCGAAAGGGATACTTCCGGCAGGAGCTGACTCCGGATGGGGATCAGATCGAGCGGCCAGTTGAGTGGGAGCCGGAAAAGCTCATGTCGAGGCTCGACAACAGGGTTTCGATCGTACTCGAGGGGCGCACCGTTCAAGTGCGGGCGTGGGGATACGTCTACGTCGGACATTCCGGCTACCCACTCCCGATATATTTCCTCGACACGGACCTCGAGGCCAACGCGCCGAGTGATCGCAGCCTTACGTGGGAGCTGTACGGGGGAGACAACAGATACAGACTGTGCCAGGAGATGATCCTTGGCGTCGCCGGCTTGCGGATACTGCGCGACCTGGGCTATAACAACATCAAGACGTTCCATTTGAACGAGGGACACGCCGGTTTCATTTCGCTCGAACTCACCAGAGAACTCGGTTACGAGGATTTTGACAAGGTTCGCGACGAGGTCATCTTCACGACGCATACCCCTGTTCCAGCCGGCCATGACTACTTCCCGTACGACCTCATCAACTCCGTGCTGGAGGAGAGCAACAGCGGCAGACTCCGCAGGATGCTCGGCGGCGGCGGCGTCTCCATGACGGAGCTGGGGCTCAACTTCAGCCGTTACGTGAACGCCGTCTCCAAGAAACACGCGGAGGTAAGCCGCAAAATGTTCGGAACGGAGAAGGTCGATTACGTGACGAACGGCGTTCATTCCGCAACTTGGACATGCCCCGGTTTTGCCCGGCTTTACGACAAATACATTCCGGCGTGGAGAAACGACCCCAGCCGTCTGATACAGGCTCTCCAATTGCCTGACGAGGATATCTGGAAGGCCCACCAGGCCGCGAAGATGCGTCTTTTCGCGCGGGTTCTGGAGGAGATCGGAGCGGAGTTCGACCCTGACGTGCTGACCATAGGCTTTGCCAGAAGGGCCGCTACGTACAAGCGCGCCGATCTTCTTTTCAGCGATGTAAAGAGGCTTCTCGATGTATGCTCCGGCCAGGTTCAGTTTATTTTCGCCGGCAAGGCTCACCCGCATGATGCGCCGGCCAAGGAGATAATAAAGCGTATAATCGACCTCGCCAAGGAAATAGGATCCGCGATACCGATAGTGTTCCTGGAGAACTATAACATGGAGTTAGCGCAGGTTCTGACAGCCGGCGTTGATGTATGGCTCAACACCCCGATACGCCCGCGAGAAGCCTCAGGGACGAGCGGCATGAAGTGCGTCCACAACGGCGTTATGAACTTCTCCGTGCTGGACGGCTGGTGGATCGAGGGCTGGATCGAGGACGTTACGGGCTGGTCGATAGGCCCGGCCCCGCACGAGGCGGACCTGATAGAGTACGACGAGATGCGGGACGCGCAGGACCTCTACAACAAGCTGGAGGAGAAGGTCATACCGACGTACTACAACGACAGGCATAAGTGGATCAACATGATGAAGAACACGATTGCCCTGAACGCGAGCTATTTCAACACGCACCGGGTCGTCAAGGAATACTGCGAGAAGGCGTATGGCACGCTTTTCCGCGCTCACTGAGATGTCCTTTCATGGAAGGGCTGCTTAGTACCGAACGAAAAGTGCTGCACATTACCCCGGAAATGGCCCCGTTCGCAAAACAGGGGGGGCTGGGGGATGTTCTTGGTTCGCTCCCGAAGGCGATGCTGGCGGCGGGCGTAGACGCCAGAGTGCTCATGCCGGCGTTCCCGGGAGTTCTGGAAAGCGCCGAACGGCTGGGGTACGCTATTTCTAAGCTGCCCGACAGGGTTTACGTCGCACTCGACTGGAGGGTCTATTCCGCCGCGGTGCTTCAGGTCGATGTGGACGGGCTTGTGGTTTACATATTGGAACAACCTGAGCTTTATAATAACCCGAAGATATACCCAATGTCGCTCAACCTGGAGACGGTGACGCCGTTCGCGTTTCTCTCGATGGCTGGATTGGAACTGCCGGGAAATACCGGGTGGAAGCCCGATATCATTCACGTCCATGATTGGTTTACGTCCATTCTGCCGATAGCTCTCCGGTGGCACAGGCACTACAGGGCGATGAGGCCGGACTATGACGTGGTACTCACGGTACACAACCTGGCATATCAGGGGGTAGTGGAGCAGTCCGTGCTATCCGCGTGGGGTCTCACGAGCGAGGCTTTTTCGATGGATTCGATGGAGTTTTACGGGCAGGCTAACATACTGAAGGGCGGGATCATCGCGTCCGACGCGGTCACCACCGTCAGCCCCCACTACTCCTGGGATATCCAGACCACCGACGGCGGTTTCGGCCTGCACGGTCTTTTCAGCTCCCTCAGAGGCAAACTTACCGGTATTTTGAACGGAATTGACTACGACGTCTGGCACCCTGACATCGACGCCGGACTGCCGGCAAAGTACGACACCGACGATATGTCGGGCAAGGCTCTGTGCCGGCAGCGCCTGTTGGAACACTGCGGCTGGATTGACGACGGAAGGCCCATAATCCTTTTCGTCGGAAGGCTCGTGCAGCAGAAGGGGGTGGATATTCTCTTTACGGCCATCGAGAGGATGCTCGGCGAAAGCTGCCGCGCGGTGGTGATCGGTTCCGGTCTGCCTCAATACGAGGACTGGGCCAGAGAGCTATCGACACTGTACCCTGAAAATTTCTGGTGTTTCATCGGCTTCGGGGAGGACATAGCGCACCTCGCTTACGCCGGCGCGGACATCCTTCTGATGCCGTCGCTTTTCGAACCCTGCGGACTCTCTCAGATGATCGCTATGGCCTATGGGACGATACCGGTGGTCAGAAACACGGGAGGGCTCTCTGACTCGGTGATAGATTTTGACAGTTCGCCGGACGGCACCGGTTTTATCTTCAGCGACTATACCGCTGAAGAACTCGCGCAAGCCGCTTATCGCGCTATGGACACGTTTGGCGATAAGGACAGGTGGTCCCTTGTAATGCGTAACGCGATGACCTCGAATTTTTCGTGGGCCGCATCCACTGCGGCGTATATTAGTTTATACGATAACCTCAGAAGCGGGAATTTACTGACATAATATATTGAAAGTCCTGTTACAATGTAATTAGGAGGTATGCCGACGAATAACTTACAGAGGGGTGGCTATTCATGATTTATGGTAGATATGGTCGAGTACTGGCGATAGTTTTAGCCGGCGGTAAGGGCGAGCGGCTGATGCCTCTTACGAAATACCGGGCTAAACCGGCTGTTCCTTTTGCGGCCAAGTACCGGATAATTGACTTCGCTCTTTCAAATCTGGTCAACAGCGGGATTTATTCTATTTATTGCCTGACGCAGTTTAAGAGCCAGTCCCTTCAGGAGCACATCACGCAAGGGTGGCAGTTCGGCGCGGCGCTCAGGGGCAGGAACTATTTTGTGAACGTCGCTCCGGCGCAGATGTGGACCGACGAGAGATGGTACGAAGGCACCGCGGACGCAATTTACCAGAATCTTCACCTCCTCACTATGTTTAACGCCGACTACGTTTGTATCTTTGCCGCGGATCATATTTACAAGATGGATATAGAACAGATGCTCACCTATCACATTGACAATAACGCGGATATAACAGTAGCCGCGAACAAAGTTCCGACCTCCGAGGCGCACCAGTTTGGCTGCATCTCCGCGGATGAGAACGGGGTAGTCGACGGATTTGTCGAAAAGCCGAAGAATCCGCCGGAAATCAAGTCGAACCCGGGCTATAGTTTCGTATCTATGGGAAATTACATCTTTTCAAGAGAGACGCTCGAGGAAGCCATCCTCACCGACAGCAGGGACGAAAACAGCAGCCATGACTTCGGCAAGGACATACTTCCCAAGATATATAAGGAATGTAAGGTCGTCGCTTACGATTTTTCGACGAACGAGCTGCCCGGAAACGACAAGCCGTACTGGAAGGATGTCGGGACGCTCAAGGCATACTGGGAAGGCCATATGGATCTTCTGCAGCAGCATTCGGCGCTCACGCTTTACAACTCGCAATGGCCGATTCGTACGGTCTCGTTCTCCGATCCTCCCGGCTTTACGTATCCGGCAAGGGGCATGAGCTCCTCCGTGGAAGGGTGTCTTCGGGCCGAAGCGAGCCAAGTTTTAGGGGCGGTGGTACATCGCTGCGTCCTCTCCCGTCACTGCATCATCAATGCCGGATCGGTAATGGAGGAGTGCATAATAGGGCAGGGCGTCGTTATCGGGGAAAACTGCAAACTTCGAAGGGTTATCGTGGACTCTCATAATGTCATACCGGCGAACACGGTTATCGGATACAATTCCGACAACGACGCGGAGAGATATTTCCTTGACAAGGATTCCGGCCTGGTCGTGGTACCAATGCCTAAGATACAGCTCAGGAAAAACCTTCAAATTCCCGACGACCGCCAGCACTTCGACGAGGATATGGGTTTTTCGACGTTTTGATGAAGGTGTCATCATGCACGCCGCTCTTTTTACGCGGCGTTTTTCTTTTGGTTTTTTTGGTTCTTTTGACGCTGCCGATTGCGGCCGCCGGTTCGAGCCCGCAAACCGCGCTCGCGGAACCGTCTTTGGATTTTGACGCCGGTTCGATTTTCAAGGGCGGATACCGCAAACTCGATGATGAGCGGTATAAGCCGATAGGCAACCCGTATCTCGTGTGGGAGTCCTTTGGCGGAAAATCCGGCGCGCCCCGCCTGATGATAGTCTGCGGCAGGGTTTTAGACCGTAAGGGCGCGCCGGAGGAACTGAAGGATATTCGGTTGTTGCTTGTCCGCGAAGCGGACTCGAAGCTGGAGCTATTGCAGCGTTTCAAACTTGGCGACGGCGCGTCCCCGCAGATTTTGCCGACCGGTTACGATTTGCGGGATATCGGGGGCGGTTCGGATTTTATGGTGCGCGTCGCCCGAAGGGACAATAACACAGAAGCGTATGTTTACAGTTTTGATAAAGGAGCGTGCAAGCTGTCGGAGACGCTGAGGGTAGGCAGGTCGTTTCCGGGGAAATTTGGCGTAAAAGTAAGCGGGACGCTGGAACAGGGCGGATTTGCCCTGATATCGTCGGTCGGGCCCGACAAAGAGGAGCGGGTTGACCTCTCTTACGCGATAGACGCGCTGATAGAGGACGGAATCTACCAGCTCAACGCCCGCCCCATCCCGTCGATGCGAAGCCTCTCCTGCGTCCGCGCCGGTTATGAGGGCGAGGAGTTCATTGCCGGCAAGGACGGTGCGGAGGTCCGAGTCGGCATGACGCTCTTAACCCCGTCACGCAAGCAGATCATTGACGTAACTGCTGTCCTGACTAAGGACGAGCCCGGAAAGTGGCGGTTGACCGATTACCTGTTCGAACCCTTTCTGCCGTACCGATTATGATATCCGTTCAATTTTTGATCCGCCCTTTTACGATCTTTAGTGGATGCCGAAAATAAAAAAAGAAGTTCATTTTTTAGGAGTTGGCGCTTAGTGAAGATCGAAAGCAAGCATAAGTGTCCATATTGCGGCTTTGCTTATAAAACAGAGCCCGGGCGCAATTTATTCGCGCACGTTCTGGCTCATCCGGAAGCGAACGTGGCCGTTCACTCGGTCATACTGGTTTGCCCCTATATCGAGTGCGGAAAATCTGAGGTTTTCGTGGACGCCGGCAGTTTCCCGGCGGTGCTCCGGGGGAAGGACGAGTGCGAGCGCCAGAACATCGGATATGACCTCCCTGGAACATTCTTCAAGGGCAGATTGCTCCCGCCATTTAGAGGAAAGCCGGAACTAAGAACGCAAGAGGTGCCGGAGGCCATTTACAGGGATTATGACGAGGCGTGCCGGCTTCTGCCGGTCAGCACCGGCGCGTCCGTAACGATGGCGCGCAGATGCGTCCAGAAGATGATTCGCGCGAAATTCAGGCTCAAACCGGGCAAACTCCAAAACGAGATAAGCACGCTCGGCACACTCTCTCCGCCCGTTCAGCAGGAGGTAATCGAAGCGCTCGACGCAATCCGGAAAACCGGCAAGTTCAGGGCACTGCCCGACGACGAGGTCAAGATCGTGAGCGACGTATCCCCGGAGGCCGCCGAGCAGGTAATCAGCATAATTGAAATATTGCTGAGCGATTGGTTCCTGGCGCCCGCGGAACACGACGAACGCCTTGTGTCACTTCAACTTATCCTGAACAAAAAACATTCGGATGGCAGGTGAGAATAAACAGGCGTCGGTGTTATACTGTCTACACGTCAATCTTCTTTGCGCAAGGGAGGAATGAATGTGCGGGTATCGCTCGCTGAACTTAAAACGGAACCGGTGAAATATATAGGCCTCGCGGATAAACAGGATATTTACGTCACGGAGGGTGGCAGGGCGATAGCCAGGATAACCAGCGCCAAACCGGAGGGCAAAGTGGAGGCGGCGCTCGCTCTGTTCGGTATACTGCCAAGCGACGCTGACCTCGACTCCGCGCGAGAGGGACATTTTGGGGTTTGAAAGCTCTTGTCGACACCAACATTATCCTTGACGCCGTTGCCGCCAGGGAACCGTT
>JAISYM010000040.1 GCA_031269875.1 Synergistaceae bacterium | reverse complement strand
TCTGTTTATCCTCAGATTTTTTCGGTAGCATTTCGCAAGATTTCTCCTTGTTTTTCGAGTTTTCTTGCGATTATTTTACCCTTTCTCTCCTCATAAATCCAGTCCATTACTGCTCCTATGATGTTTTTCAGGGACGACTAACTATACACTGTCGGAACGGTTCCCTGGCGGCAATGGCGTCAAGGATAATGTTGGTGTCGACAAGAGCTTTCAAACCCCAAAACGTCCCCCTCGCGCGGAGTCGAGGTCAGCGTCGCTTGGCAGTATACCGAACAGAGCGAGCGCCGACCCCACGAGGAACATCCACACTATAGCAAACGAGATATCGAGTATCACACAAAATGTCCTCTCAACCGTCATCGAGGTAAGCAGCATCGCCTCGGAAGTGTCCGAAAACGCCAGGGACGGCCAATCGTCCGCCAAAAAGGCCATGGAGCAGATGGAGGAGATAGGGCGAGGCTCGTCGTCTATCTAGAAGATCACTGAGGGCAACGGCAGCTTAGCCTCACTCATAAGCGATATAGACGATATAATCATGAAGAATATCACGGACGTAGAGGCGTGACGGCAAACACAGAGGAACAACTGGCGACGGCCGAGGAATTTTCCTCGGCCTGCAGCGGTCTGTCAATGCTTGCATCCGAGCTGGAAGAGGAAGTGGTCGGTCAATTTCCAGGTCTGACGCCAATTCACGATTGATCGAGCATTCGAGTCATGCGGACTTGAAGATTATCTCCACGTCCGAACTCACTGTCTCGGCGTATAATTGCCCCCACGCGCAGAGGGAAGACAACAGAGGCTTTGCGGCTTCCCCCAGCTCCGTGAGTGAATACTCCACTCTGGGCGGCACCGTGTCGAAAACCTGCCTTGCCACCAAGCCGTCCCTCTCAAGTTCTCTGAGCTGTTGCGTCAGCATTTTTTGTGTTATTTTCGGAAGACAACGCTTAATCTTGCCCGTTCGAAGAGCGCCCCTTCTCAGATGGTACATCACCAGGGCCTTCCACTTACCTCCTATTATCTCCAGCGCCAATGCAAGCGGGCATTCATACTCCACGCTTTTCACCGCATCTCCTCCTCATCTTTCCTCATATTCAGACGATCAAGGCACTTATTAGTACCTATAACACTTTAAAGTACCTACTATCTTTTTTAGAATAAAGTGTATATATTATGCGTAGAGCATATCTTATATTCTATAAAGAATTTATACAATAGGTAAATTTTTATTCGGCATATTATAACCTACTTAATTTTGCGGTTAATAGCGGTTAATGCTTGATGTTTCAAAACAACTCGGCTAATTTACGGAAACTATGTAAATTAAGATGGCTTTTCCCAAAATTTTGGCAAGTGAGGAGTGTTTTGTCTTGCATTTTTTTGAGTTCAGCGAGGAATTGACATTATTGCGCAAAGCGATCAGGGAGTTCGTGGAGTCCGAGGTGGCGCCCAACGCGGATGAGTGGGATAAACGCGATGAATGCCCGGTAGACGTTTTCAAGAAACTGGGCGAACTGGGGGTAAATGGCATCTTTGTACCCGAGAAGTACGGCGGTGCCGGCTTAGGGCACGCCGCGCGGGCGATATGCCTCGAAGAAATTTCGCGGCACTCGGCAGGGCTGGGCATGACCATGATGACTCATCATCTTGGTTTATATCCCATCCTCCATTATGGTTCCGAGGAGCAGAAGAACAAATATTTGCCGGATCTGTGTTCGGGCACGAAAATCTGCGGGCTAGCCGTTACCGAGCCAGGTGGCGGGTCGGATTTCAACGGACAGAAGACGCTTGCCGTAAAAAGCGGCACGGGCTGGACCGTTACCGGGAGAAAATGCTTCATCACAAACTCGCATAACTCAGACGTCACCGTTTTCACGGCCAAGACTGGAGAGGACGAAAAGGGGCGCAGCAAGCTCAGCGCGTTCATCGTGGAGCGCGGGGTGAAGGGCTTCGAGCCGGGACGAAAAGAAGACAAACTAGGGCTTCGCGCCTCAGTCACCGGAGAGTTGGTTTTTACCGACGCGGAAATTCCGGACACGGCCCTGCTGGGAAAGGAGGGCGGCGGCGCTCGAATCGGCATGGATGGAATAAGCGAGATCGGCCGCGCTGGAATGAGCGCCATCGGGGTCGGTATCTTGAGGGGTTGCCTTGAAGAGGCGATAAAATTCTCAAACGAGCGCATCCTTTATGGAAAACCCATCGCCAAACTGCAAGCGATACAATTCGAGGTGGCCAAGATCAGGACCGACTACGAAGCGGCCCGCTTGCTAACGTATTACGCGGCTGGAATGAAAGACGACGGCATCCCATGCGCCAATGAAGTTGCCATAGCCAAGCTGTTTTCCACGGAAGCCTCGGTGCAGGCCGCCAAGAGGACGATGGATCTGATGGGCGGCTACGGAATTATCAACGAGTATCCGATAGGACGTTTTTTGAGGGACGCGATAACCTCCATCCCGTCAGGAGGCACGTCGCACATTCATCAGATAGTGATAGCGGCCAATACGTTGAATAATTTTCAGCCTTGAACGATGCCATACAACGTCGCAGTTTGCATAAAACCGGTGCCCGACCCTAAATATTACGATAAGGTCACGATTGACCCGGTGAAAAAAACCATAACGAGAACAGGGATTCCCATCCTTTTCAATCCTGTGGATAAAAACGCGCTGGAAGCCGCTTTGCGACTGCGCGAGCGTTATTCTGGCACTGTGGCCGTTATTTCTATGGCTCCGCCTGAAGGCGCCGAGATATTGCGCGAAGCTCTGGCTATGGGAGCGGACTCCGCGTATCTGCTGAGCGACCGCGCTTTCGCGGGAGCCGATACGCTCGCCACCTCCTATACGCTTTTTCATGGATTGAAGAAAATAGAAAAAGAAAAAAACTATCTCTTCGATTTCGTCCTGTGTGGCTGCGAGAGCGCGGACGGCGCGACGGCCCAGGTATCTTCCCAACTTGGGGAGTGGTTGAGGATGCCTCATCTCTGGAACGTATTTTTAATGGATGCGGCAGAGACAGGAAAAGCCGGAGGAGAACATGAGGGGAATGTCTTTTCCGTAAAGACGAAGATAGAAAACGGCTATATGGAGTGGCGGATCAAATCTCCTGCCGTAATGGGAGTCTCAAGGGAGCTGAATAAACCGCGCTTTACGTCTGCAATGGGAATCGTGAAGGCCAGGAACAAGCCCATTACGCTCTGGAATCGCGCTGATCTGAGCGAAGCGGACGACGAATTTTTAGGGCTGAAAGGATCTCCCACGCAGCCCGGCGAGATCTTTGCCGTCGACCTGAAGCGGTCTGGAAAGTTTCTCACGGGAACTCATGAAGAAATTGTGAAACAAATCGTTGCCATCATGAAAACTAATGGGATCTTGGTAGGCGATTGAGCCATGGGCGTGAAAATATGGGTTCACGCTGAAGTTTTCGAGGGAGAAATCGCGGACGTCGCCTTTGAACTTCTATCAAAAGCCAGCGTCCTCGCCAAATCCATCGGCGAAGACGCAAAAGTCGAGGCGACTTTAGTGGGTTGCGGCATTGAATCAAAAGCCGCCCTGCTGGCGGAATACGGCGCCGTTACGGTTCACATGGCGGACGACTCTTCATTGCGCCTGTATTCGCCCGCGACTTATGTTCATGTTCTCGCCGGGATGGCTGACGCGCATAAGCCCGACATTTATCTCTTTGGGGCGACGGCGGTGGGAACGTCACTCGCTCCTGCCGTCGCCGCACGGCTCAAGACGGGGATAGCGGCCCACTGCGTCGATATTCATATAGGCGGGGAGAAGGAATTGGTCGCTCTCGTCCCTTCATTCGGCGGGAAAGTGATAGGAGAAATATTATGTCCAGTCAGGAGACCGCAAATGGCTAGCGTCAAACCTGGAGTTTTAGTTAAAAAATCCCCTGCCCCTGTCCCAGTCAACATTGAAAAGCAAGAGCTCTCATCATTGAAATTAAATGAAAGACCGGACGTTTCACAGCTTGAGCCGGTGAAAACCGAAAGGCATCCGCCGGAGGGACTGCCGCTCAAAGAGGCCGACGTCGTTGTATGCGGTGGTTTCGGAATAGGCGGCTCGAAAAACTGGCAGCTTCTGGAGGAATTGGCGCAAAGCCTGGGCGGAGCCGCCGCGTGTACCCGCCCTGCCGTCGATGAGAAATGGTGCGAAGAGCATATTATGGTGGGGACCAGTGGTCAAAGCATCAGTCCAAAGGTTTATCTTGGGTTCGGGGTCTCCGGCGCGACACACCACGTTTGCGGCATGAGTAAATCCGGCGTCGTCATCAACGTAAATCAAGATGCCGAAGCTCCGATTTTCGATGTTTCAGACTTCTGCGTAAAGGCGGACGCAAACAGCATCCTTCCCTTGTTGCTGGATGCCGTCAGACCAGACGGCAAGGCGGACCGACGCGAATAGCAAGCGTAAAAACTAACGATATCTTTTTGCGCCTGCTTTCGCAGTTATTTTTCAGCGTTCAGGCGTTAAGGAAAGGCCGATTTAATGTTAGGGGCCTGGAGATTTAAATCCTTGCAATACCAGTACCGCGGGCCGCGTTAAACAACATGGGCGCGAGTTAATCAGTGTTTTCTTAAAAGCCGCGCTTAGAACCGTGAGTGCTCCGTCCTGGAGATTGCGGATTGCAATGGCATAGCTGCGAAAATCAGAGCAAATTTCTTCGACAAAAAGCTATAAACAAATCCGCTTTCGACATCCGTGTCGTCAACGGAAAGTTGTTTGTTGCTCTTATTCCAATACAAAACCGGCATACATGCAAAGGAGGAATCGTAATGGCAGTTCAGGTAAGGATGCCGAAACTGGGAATGATGGAAGGAGACCTGCAGCTCGTCGAGTGGAAGAAAAAAGAAGGGGACTCGGTGAATAAAGGGGACGTGCTTGCAACGGTCGAAAGCCAGAAGATCACTAACGACGTAGAAGCTTCCGTCTCGGGCACGGTTTTAAAAATTTTTGTACAGGAGGGGGAAACAGCGCCGATCGGCGCCATGATAGCCGTATTGGGCGATTTGGGTGAAGACATCACCGCTTTACAGCCGGCAGCCTCTCATCCGCGCGCGGTAAATGAACAGAGCGTCGGCGCGGGCCCGGTTCCTGCAGTGTCCTCAGATTCCGACTGGGACGAGGAAATCGTAAGGGCCTCGTCTGCCGCCAGGAAACTGGCGAAACAGCACGGCATACCCATTTCGGATGTCGCTGCTGCCCTTGGGACGTCAAAGAGGCTTCAAAGAGAGGACGTACAGCGATATATAGACGAAACGGCGAACAAAGCTTCTGGATCGGACGGCGCTTACACGGAGACGAAACTCCTAGGCATGCGTAAAACCATAGCTGAGCGCATGGGGCAGAGTTCCAGGGAAACGGCGCCAGTGGTTCTGATGCGCTCCGTGGATATCACCGCCTTGAAAGCGCTGCGAGAGAAGAAAAAGTCCGGCAGCCCAAACAGAGAGAAAATACCGTCTTTCAACGACGTAATCATCAAAGCCGTCGCAGTCGCTCTGGAAAGTCACCCGCGTTTGAACGCGACGTTTGAGAACGACACGATACGGACATATGCCGACATAAACATAAACATGGCGGTGGCCGTAGAAGCGGGTCTCGTCACCCCGGTCGTCAGGAACGCCAACAAGCTTCATTTAACCGAAATCAGCGCCAAGGCTAAAGATTTGGCCGAGAGAGCCAATTCCGGGACTCTTTCCGCGGAGGATATGAGCGAGGGGACTTTTACCGTCACTAACCTCGGGATGCTTGGAATAGAAGTTTCCACGCCTATTCTGAACCCGCCGCAAGTTGCGATTCTGGCCGTGGGCACGATACAGCCGTATTTGATTCTAGCAAATGGTCAGGTCGAGGAGAGATACAAAACTTTCTTTAGTTTAACTCTCGATCATCGGATAGTCGACGGTTATCCCGGCGCGCAATATCTGTATACATTGGAGGAAATCCTGCAACAGCCCGAACGCCTTTGGGATTAGGAGGAATCGGCTCATGATCGGAATCATCGCGAATCCGGCTTCCGGTAAAGATATCCGGCGTCTCGTAGCACAGGGGACCGTGTTCGACAATATGGAGAAGGTGAATATAATTCAGCGAATCCTAGTGGTCCTGCACAATGCCGGGATAAAAGACATCTATATGATGCCGGATTCATTCCGTATCTTGGAGAGCGCTGTCTTCGCCCTTGCGCGTAATTTGCGGATAGACGCGGAGGTTTCCGAGATCGATATGATCTGCGAAAACAACCAAAACGACTCGGCAAAAGCGGCCGAGCTGCTGCTCGAACTAGGGGCAAACTGCATCATCACCCTGGGCGGAGACGGCACGAACAGAGCGGTCGCTAAGGGATGCGGCGATGTCCCTTTGATTCCTCTGTCGACAGGCACAAACAATGTATTTCCAAAGGTAATAGAGGGTACCGTGGCCGGCATGGCCGCCGTAGTCGCTGAATTGGACACCGAACGGGCGTTTTTCCGAACGCGGAGATGCAAGCGGCTCTGCGTATATAAAAATTACGAGCTGGTAGATATGGCGCTTGTCGATGCCGCTGTTACGAAGGATCGCTTTATAGGGGCAAGAGCGCTGTGGGACCTTGACGCGATAACAGAGATCTTCGTCACGATGGCTCGCGCAGATAGCATAGGCATGTCCGCGATTGCTGGTTATTTTCATCCTGTTCCGGAAAATGGGCCGACAGGCCTGTATATTGAAATTGGCAAAAGATGCGGTTTTTCAGTGAGAGTCCCCATCGCGCCCGGCATGGTGGAGGAAATTTCCGTTGGAGAGGTCAGAGAGCTCCTCCCGGGAGAGCGGATCAAGATAGCGACTCCGGAAGGCATTATCGCGCTGGACGGCGAACGGGAAGTCCCTTTTCGTAAGGGAGACGTGATGGAAATTGGGCTCGGACACGATGGCCCGTTTGTGGTCGAAGTGGAGCAGACGCTGACTTCTGCCGCAAGAGGCGGGTTCTTCGTAAAACGGTTTTAAGGGGGACGAGCGATGGAGATACCTATAAAAGCATGATAACCAGGCAAAAGATCCACAAGGTAGTATCCAAAAGACGATCGAAAAGCAAGGCGGTTCAGGAGCAAACCCATAGGGTATTCATACGATGAGGGAGGTATATGTATGAAGCTAACCGACAATGATCTTATTGGTCTGTACCGTGATATGGTGTATATCCGGCAATTTGAGACACGCGTACAGGAGTTGTTCGCCGCAGGTGTATTGCCGGGATTCATTCACTTGGGCATAGGACAGGAAGCCTGTATGGCCGGGACATGCTTCAACCTGGTTGACGGCGATATCATCGGGGCAACGCACAGAGAGCACGGCGTATTGCTCTGCCGCGGCGTAGACGGCAAAGCCATCATGGCCGAGCTGTACGGCAAAGTGACAGGGACATGCAAGGGCAAAGGCGGATCGATGCATGCTTGCGGGCTCAAACAGGGCGCACTTGGCAACAACGCGATCCTTGGCCCTGCTCAGACCATAGTCAACGGTTTCGCATACGCGCACAAATTTCGCAAAAACGGGAAGGTCGCAGTGACCATGTTCGGAGACGGCGCGTCGAACCGTGGGGAATTCCACGAAGGGCTCAACTTTGCCAGCATATGGAATTTACCTTCCATCTATATCATCAACAATAACGGTTACGCTATTTCGGTCCCCAAGAGCAAACAGCAAAAGGTTGAAGATCTTTCCGCGAGAGCTGCCGGCTATGGGATTCCTGGGGTCCAGATAGACGGGAACGACATAATTACGGTAGTGGAAACGGTAGGCGAGGCCGTCAAACGCGCTCGTGAAGGAGGAGGCCCTTCTCTGATAGAGTTGAAGACATATCGCTGGCGAGGACATTTCGAGGGTGATCCGACTCCTTATCGTACCGCAGAAGAATTGGAATCCTGGAAGAAGAAGGATCCCATCGCGCGTTTTGAAAAAGTGCTCGCTGATCAAGGCATTGCGAAGCAAAAGGACTTTGACGGCATCGCGGCAGAGGTCAAAACAAAGGTCGACGAATGCCAGAAATTTGCCGAGGACAGCCCTTGGCCGCCTCTTAGCGAAATCTACACCGATATCTATTATCACGAAGAAGGGAGTGTCCAGCAATGAGGGAGATAACCGTTGCCGAAGCCATTCGCGAAGCGCTTTCTGAAGAGATGGACCGCAATCCCGAGGTGTTCGTATTCGGCGAGGATGTGGGTTTGTTCGGAGGATGCTTCGGAGTCACTGCTGGGCTCTATCAAAAATATCCCGACAGGGTTTTGGACACGATGATAGCCGAAACCGGAATTATGGGCATAACCCTGGGCGCGGCATACTCCGGGATGAAGCCGGTTCCCGAGATAATGTTCTCGGACTTCATTACAGTGGTGATGGATTACCTGGCGAACCAGTCGTCCAAGAACCGATATATGACCGGCATGCAAGAGGGCGGCAAGGATGCGGGCTTTGTCCTCCGGGTGCCCAACGGCTCGGGCACGAGAGCGGCCGCTCAGCACTCTCAGTGCATGGAGCAGTATCTCATGCCGATCGCAGGACTGAAAATAGCTATCCCATCCACTCCTTACGACACAAAAGGTCTGTTGAAATATGCGATACGCGGGAATGATCCAGTGGTATTCCTGGAGCACAAGATGCTTTATGGACTCAAAGGGCCTGTTCCGGAGGAAGAGTACCTCGTCCCGTTCTGCTCCGCGGACGTCAAGCGCGAGGGTAAAGACGTCACGGTCGTCGCTACTCAGGCTATGGTTCATAAATCCTTGGCAGCAGCCAAGCGCCTCGAAGCCGAAGGCCTCAGCATCGAAGTCGTGGATCCGCGCAGCCTGAAACCTCTGGATATGAAGACCATCCTGAATTCCGTGAAGAAAACTAAACATATAGTAGTCGCCAACGAAGCCCCCAAAACTCACAACGCTCTTGCGGAAATCGCGCTCAGAGTAGTCGAGGAAGCGTTTGATTATCTGGAGGCTCCGCCGGTGCGCGTATGCGGACCAGACACACCGATTCCTTTCTCTCCGGTGCTCGAGGATACCTGGACGCGCAGTGAGGACGATATCATCGCCGGCATACGTGAAGTTTTGAAATAATATTCCGGCATATTATCAGGGCGGCAGTGACATTGCCGCCTTGATCGTTATGATTTATCCGGAGAAGGGAGAGATCCTACACGGAAAACTTGATTGTAGAAAGCAAAGGCGCCGTACGCGAGATCACGATCAACAGGCCTAAAGCCCTCAACGCCCTGAACAGCGCGACTTTGCGCGAACTGGAAGAGGCGTTTCGCGGCATGGCGAGCGACGCTCGCGTCGTTATAATCACCGGAAGCGGCGAAAAGGCTTTCGTCGCCGGTGCCGACATAAGCGAGATGGCCGATTGCGACGCGGCTCAGGGCAGGGAATTCGCGAGGCTTGGCCAGAGTGTTTTTTCAAAGATTGAAAAATGTCCGCAAATAGTGATAGCCGCCGTCAACGGCTTTGCGCTCGGCGGCGGATGCGAGCTGGCTCTCTCTTGCGACATACGTCTGGCTTCCTTCAACGCTAAATTCGCGCAGCCCGAAGTCGGCCTTGGGATCACGCCCGGCTTTGGCGGAACGCAGCGCTTGCCGAGGCTTATCGGCAAGGGGCCGGCTAAGGAGATGATCTTTACCTGCGAAATGATAGACGCGCATGAGGCGTTCAGAATTGGCCTGGTCAACAAAATCTTTGAGCAGGCCGATTTGATGAACGAGGCGAGAAAGCTGGCCGAAAAAATATTGAGCAAGAGCTTCAGGGCCGTTTCCATGTCCAAATTGGCCATAAATGCCGGCCTCAACATGGACGACGAGTCCGCGTTTCTCTATGAGGCCGAAATCTTCGGCATGTGTTTCTCGGCGCAGGATCAGAAGGAAGGCATGAAGGCATTTTTAAATAAAAAGCCGCCTAAATTTCTTTAGATAGATAGAAATACGCCGAAACTCGATTTACTGCGGCACTCCCGTCAGTAAAGGGACAACGGCGAAATCGCAGGATGGCTCATAGCCGCATTCTCCGTAACGCGGTACATGTGGTGTGTGCTGTTCCGTCAGTTCAGGTATCCATCGCTCGAAAAAGGTATGCGCCTTCCCCGCCGCAAATGCCTCCACGCTCTGCCAAGGAATAGAGTCGTCCTGACGTATCTCCTCTGGCGCAGGCAGTGCGTCGCCGTAGATCCTTTTCCTGCCCCTGCGTGGAGTTTCGCCCCCATCTGCTTCGGGCGCTTTGAACAAGCTCGCGTCCTTGCGTATTCGCCCGATCAAAACGGTGTCATCCGGCACGTTGCGGAACACAGTCCGGTTTGTGAAGCCTCCGTCCACAGCG
>JAISYM010000026.1 GCA_031269875.1 Synergistaceae bacterium | reverse complement strand
AGAAACCGTTCAAATTTCCTCCGAAAAACTCCACGCTCCACTGCATTTCCTTAGACTGCAGAGAGCCCGGGCGAAACCCCGGGCTCCTTCTCGTTCCGAATATAATACCAATTTGAAATCAAAAGCATGAAAGGCAAAGCGTCAACGCCGGTTCACGCAATCTCTCGTTTCCGGCAGACCGGCTATCGGCAAAAGATACTTTCCCCCGCGGCAATATGATCTATAATCCTTGTGTGCGTGGCTTTTTGTAACGAAAAATATCATCACTGAGGAGGTATCATTCATGAAGTCAAAAATCGGAAAAACCGTGGCGGCGCTTATTTTTACAGCGTTCACGCTCTGTGCCGCAAGCGCCGCCTCCGCCGCGAACTGGCTGACATTCAGGGGAAACGCGCAGAGAACCGGAGACGCGCTCTCCCCCGCGCCGCAAACAGGCCCCGTTACCGGACAGCTCGTCTGGCAGCGGAGCGTGCCCAGCGCGGTTCAGTCCTCACCGGCCGTCTCCGGCGGACGGATTTTTTTCGGCTGCAACGACGGCAATCTTTACGCGGTCAGGGAGTCTGACGGAGGGCTTATCTGGCGCTTCAACACGAACAACTGGGTCACGTCGTCGCCGGCTGTCAGTGGGGGCTCTGTCGTATTCGGCAGCTACGACAGCAAAGTATATGCCGTAGACGCCGCCACCGGCGAGCTCAAATGGCAGTTCACCACCCACAACATGGTTGCCTCCTCCCCCGCTGTCGCGGACGGCAGGGCCTTCTTTGGAAGCGTTGACGGTTACGTTTACTGCGTGGATATGAAGACAGGCTGGCAGAAGTGGAGCTACAAGGCGGGGCGAGAGGTGTACGGCTCTCCCTCCGTGGCCGGCGGAGTCGTCTATATCGGCAACCACGACGGCAAGATGATGGCGCTCGACGCGGCGACAGGCAAGCTCAAATGGCGCGCCATAGTCGGCGGGCCCGTGGTTACCGCCCCGGCAATTGCCGACGGTTACCTTTACTTCGGGAGCTGGGACGGCAAGCTCTACTGTGCCGACATCAAAAACCAGGCGGTGATATGGAGGCACGATTCAGGCGGTTCCATCGAATCATCCCCGCTCGCGGCAAACGGAAGGGTTTACTTTGGCAACATTCGCGGAAGGATGACCGCGCTCGACGCCAAGAGCGGAAACGTCGCCTGGCAGACCGAGACGGGGCAGACAATTATCTCGTCGCCGTCGATTCGCGGGAATCAAATTTTCTTCGGCAACAACGCGGGCGAAATATATTCGCTGGACGCGTCAAGCGGGGCCGAAATATGGAAGATAACGACGAACGGTTTCATCACTACAGCTCCCGCCGCTGGCCAAACCTCCGTGTACGTGACAGGGATGGATGGTATACTGCGAAGCATAAGATAAGATAGGTAAATCGGTCTTGGATAAAACTGGTGATATTTCCGTAAGCCGGGACGACGCGGCTTCTATCGGCCAGGCTTAGGAGATGTGAGAAACGATGACGCTTTTCTGGAAATTCGCGCTGTACTACGCGCCACACATAAGGCTTTTCGCGGCGGATATGGCTTGTTCCCTGTCCGTCGCTGTATGCAATATGTTCTACCCTATGATCACGCGCAGGATCATAAACGTCTACGTTCCGGGGCGGAATGTCGGTATGATATTGAACTGGGCGATAGCGCTCTTCTTCATATATCTCCTCAAAGCGGCATTGGCCTACTTCATACAGTACTACGGACACACTATGGGAGTGAGGATACAGGTGGATATGAGGCGCGACGCCTTCACACACCTCCAAAGGCTCCCGTTTTCCTTCTTCGACAGGACTCAGACAGGCTCCATAATGTCACGGATAATAAACGACACGTTCGAGATAGCCGAATTAGCCCATCACGGCCCGGAGGACCTATTTCTCTCGATCGTGATGCTGGCGGGTTCTTTCGCGCTGCTCTGCACGATGAACGTGCCGCTGACCTTGACGATTTTCTCGTTCATTCCGGTACTGCTCTGGTTCGCTATGCTTCAACGCCGAAAGCTGTCGCGTACCTCTATGGCGACCAGGGCGCAGATAGGAGAGGTAAACGCCAACCTCCAAAACAGCATCGCCGGCGTGAGAGTTGCTAAGGCCTTCGAGACGTCCGAACACGAGCAGGAGCGATTCCAGCTTGGCAACAAATCTTATGAACAGGCGCGCTCGATGCAGTACAAGGCAATGGCGGAGTTCGGCGCCGGAACGGGCTTCATCCTGGATATGCTGATGCTCGTGACTCTCACGGCAGGCGGCACATTCGCCTATTATGGGAAGATCGGCCCCGGGGAGCTTGCGGCGTACCTCCTCTTCGCCGGCCTCTTTACGGAACCGATAAAACGCCTGATTAACTTTGTCGAACAGCTGCAATCGGGACTCACCGGCTTCATCCGCATCCAGGAGCTGATGGCGGCCGCTCCTGAGGAGGACACGCCCGGCGCGGTGGAGATTGACGCCGTTAACGGCGCTATCTCCTTCGAGAACGTCTCATTCCGGTACGACGACGGTCAGAGCGTCCTATCCGGCATAAATATTGAGATAATGCCCGGCGAGACCGTGGCAATAGTCGGCCCGTCCGGAAGCGGCAAGTCCACCCTATGCCACCTCCTGCCGAGATTTTACGAACCGGTATCTGGGAGGATCACGCTGGACGGACGCGATATCCGGGAGTACAAGCGGCTCTCGCTCAGGAACAGGATAGGTGTCGTACAGCAGGATACGTATCTGTTCGCCGGGACGATCAGGGACAACATAGCGTACGGGAACACGGGCGCGTCGGAAGACGAAATACGCGAAGCGGCGAGGCAGGCCAGCCTTGACAGTTTCATCGACTCGCTTCCGGACGGACTCGACACATACGTCGGCGAGCGCGGCGTCACTCTCTCGGGCGGGCAGAAGCAGAGAATCGCGATAGCCCGAATATTTCTCAAAAACCCCGAAATACTGATACTTGACGAAGCGACATCCTCGCTCGACAACACGACGGAGGCAGCGATTCAAAGCGCGCTCGAAAAACTGAGCCAAGGCAGGACAACCCTCGTAGTTGCGCATCGGCTCACAACAACGCGAAACGCCAACAGAATCGTAGTGCTGACAAAGGAAGGCATCCAGGAGACCGGCGCCCACGAGGATCTGCTCGCCGCCGGCGGAATATACGCGTCGCTCTGGAGGGCACAGGAGCGAGGTTGAACCGGCATGGAGCCGCCGGTGAGCGTCCCTCTTGCCGAAGGGGTTTAATGAGCCGTTCCGGGCTATACAGGTCTCCTCTTTTTAAAAAAGGATATTTTCTCGAAGCCGGCTTCCCGAAGCAGCCGCTCGGCTTCGGGTATTCCCTTACCGACTTGCGGCGCAGTGTGAGCGTCCGAACCTGTCGTTACTATTTTACCGCCGGAATCCTTGAACATCTTCAGCACTTCGAGCGATGGGAGGATGCCGTCCGGCCCTTCTTTGAGGCAGTGAGAGTTCGCCTCGATGCCTCGTCCGCCTTTAGCAAGCGAAAGAAGGGCTTCGCGGAGCGGGCCGCCATAGACGCTCAGGTCGGTTCTTTCGGCTTGCTTTGCGCTCATGGCCCGCAGCGGGTAGTTTATGTGCCCCATTACGTCGAAACAGTCGCATTCGGAGAGTTCAAGAAGTTCCTCGTAATATTTCCTCAAAACGTCTGAAATGTCAGGACGGTCATAATCTATAAAGTAAAAATCGTCCTCTCCCCGCACTTTATGGACCGAGCCTATTACGAAATCTATTTCCGAGCCTCCAGCGAGCTCGCGGGAAAGCGCCGTGTCGTGATGAGGTTCGCCTATCTCCAGGCCCATCGATATATCGAGCGCGTCGCCGAACACCGCCCTTGCCTCCAAAACTTCTTTCAAAAGAGCGTCTTTTACCGCAAAGCAGGCGTCCGCCCCCAAGTACGTCTCGCAGTGATCCGTGAACGCGACCGCCGCGAGTCCGGCACGGATCGCGCACTCGCATATCGCCTCCACGGAGTCGTGACCGTCGTGGGAGTTCCTAGTGTGAACGTGGCAATCGTAAATGGCTCTCTCCCCTTTCCGATAATTTCTTCTCGCAATTTCTCCCGTATTATGTCATACTTCGCCGGTGATAGGGGGTTTGAGTGGAATGAATCATGATGATAAGACCGGGGGCATTCTCATACTCGACTTCGGCTCTCAGTATACTCAGCTGATCGCCCGAAGGGTGCGCGAGTTTGAGGTCTACAGCGAGATACTGCCCTGGAATGTTTCGATGGAAACGATCGAGGCGCTCGAGCCGAAGGGGATAATACTTTCCGGCGGCCCGAGGAGCACAATTGGGCCGGACGCGCCTGATATCGACCCCGCCATCATCAGCGGGAGCGTCCCTGTGCTGGGCATCTGCTACGGGATGCAGCTGATCGCGAAGACGCTGGGCGGCAAGGTCGAAAAGGGCAGGCTTGGAGAGTATGGCAGAACCGGCGTGAAATTCGATAAATCACTGGAAGCCAAGATCATAAAGGACGTCCCAAACGAAATAGACGTATGGATGAGCCACTGGGACGAAGTCCGCGAACTGCCGGCTGGAGCGCTTCGGCTTGGATCGAGCGAGTCAGGCGCGTGCGCCGCCTTCTCTATGGAGAGCGGAAGGATAACGGCGCTTCAGTTTCACCCCGAGGTCGAGACGACAGAGTACGGGCGCGAGATGCTGTATTCCTTCGTATTCGATATCTGCGGGTGCGCCGCGAACTGGAAACTCGGAGACTGGGTCGACCGCGCGCTCGAAACTGTAAAAGAGCAGATCGGTCTCTCCGACCGGGTAGTCTGCGGTCTTTCCGGCGGGGTCGATTCCACCGTGGCGGCCGTCTTGGTCTCTAAGGTGGCCGGCGACAGGCTGGACTGCATCTTCGTCGATCACGGCTTCCTCCGAAAGGACGAGGCCCAAAGCGTGCTGGACATGTACAAGAAGCTGAACCTCAGAGTGCGTCACGTCAAAGCGGAGGAACGCTTCTTGAGAGCGCTCGATGACGTGACGAACCCGGAGAGCAAGCGAAAGATCATAGGCGAACTATTTGTGCGTATTTTTGAGGAGTCGGCAGGGCTCTCGGGCAACGCGAGGTGGCTGCTTCAGGGGACGATCTACCCGGACGTAATAGAGAGCGGCTTCGTCGGCGGAGACGTCATCAAGAGTCACCACAACGTCGGCGGCCTGCCTAGCGACATGAAGATGAGTCTGCTTGAACCGCTTCGTGAACTCTTCAAGGACGAGGTGCGGAAAATCGGCCCGCTCCTCGACATACCGGATAACTTCCTCAAACGCCATCCCTTCCCTGGACCGGGCTTGGCCGTTCGCTGTCTGGGCAGCCTCAGCCGGGAGAGGCTCGATATATTGAGAGAGGCGGACGCCATATTCATATCCGAGATAAAGTCTGCCGGACTGTACGACTCCATCTGGCAGGCATTCTGCGTACTGCTGCCCGTCAGGAGCGTCGGGGTCGCGGGCGACGTGAGGACTTACGGCGAGACTGTCGTCCTCCGCGCCGTGAAGTCGCTCGACGCGATGACAGCGGAATCCGTGCGCCTACCCTGGGAATTAGTCGACAGAGTCGCTAAGAGAATCTGCGGCGAGGTTCCTCAAGTAGGGCGCGTAGTAATGGACGTGACAGGCAAACCCCCGGCGACGATTGAGTGGGAATAGGTAGGTAAAACCCGAAACACGTTGATTTATCAGCGTTTTTAGGCAATCAAGAAGGGTCGCTGATGTGAAATTGATGTGCAAGCAATAAAAGCGAAACCTTTTATCCGTAGTATTTGCAAGTAAAAGCGAGGCTTATCTGTGACAACAGAGCCTCGTTTTTCTTTGCCCGAAATCGCAACCGTGAGTGAGAAATCTCGCGACTTTTTTGTTGTCCAAAATCAGAAAGGAGGGAAACGCTATGGCGGTATTCCGCATTGAGAAGACGCAGAACTACACGGTGATGAGCAACCATCACCTGCGCAGCAAAGACCTGACGCTGAAAGCAAAGGGTCTGCTCTCGCAAATGCTGTCGCTGCCGGATGAATGGGACTTCACTCTCGCCGGGCTTGCGGCGATAAACAAGAAGAGCGTGGA
Source organism: Synergistaceae bacterium (assembly GCA_031269875.1). Taxonomy (GTDB): domain Bacteria; phylum Synergistota; class Synergistia; order Synergistales; family Synergistaceae; genus JAIRNC01. Next base: position 422 of record JAISYM010000026.1, on the reverse strand, counting down.
CGCTATCCGCACGGCGGTGTGGAAACTTGAACGGGCGGGCTACATTGAGCTCATTCAAGGCCGCGACGCAAAGGGCAAAATGGTCGCTATCGAGTACATCATCTACGAGTAGCCGAGACCTGCGCCGGAGCCGTCTTGCCCGGTATTGGATTTTCCGACATCGGATAATCCAACGCAATTAAGTAAAGAGGTATCAAGTACAGAAGAATCAAGTCAAGATTCATCAATGGACTTGAAGGGAGAAGAAAGTATACATGACAGTCTCGTAGCTCATCAGAGTACGGTCGTGGGGTCAACGACGGTTGAACCGCCCCGGGTTTAGTGTAGAGTTTTAGGGCTCTGTTTTTGAGTACTTCCTGATATCCATACCGTTACTATACCACGCTTCCTCGACCTGCGATGGGGTTTTGTATCCGTTACGC
>JAISYM010000120.1 GCA_031269875.1 Synergistaceae bacterium | reverse complement strand
CCCTCACCGCCGCTTTTTTTGCTTTTTCGGGGAAACGCCCCAGAGTGTCCCGCATAAACTGGAGTTGTCTTTCATCCAGGGATACGTCAATCGAAATCATCTTACCGCCCCAGCTTTCAGCGTAATTTCATAAACTCCCTCGAAGACGATGGAGCCCTGGACGTAAAATTTCCGCCCGTCGACGCGAATCTCCTGTCCAATTCTCGGCGAGCCCGGATACTCGTCCGCGCGTATGAACAGGAGATAAAGGTCGCTCTGAATACCGGCTATGACAACAGTGCCCTTGTTTATCGAATGCCCGGAATCCATAGCCGCGAGAGCGGATTCGTATCTGTCGAACACGCAGAGGATTTTGTTTCCGTTTATGTCGTGATAATCGGCGAATTCGAGGTCATTGAACCAAACCGCCCGTTTTTTGAGGTCATCCGCCGCGTCTTGCTTTAGGTTTCCGCTTTCCTTCTCCGTCGCCTTCCGTTCCCGCTTCAGGCAGGGGAATATCTCCCTCATCGGTGGATATGTCGTCCGCATCGTTTACGTCCTCATCATCAGGGCTCTTTCCGTCATCGTGATCGCCTCCGGCCTCGCCGCCGCCGTTTACCGGATCATCGTCACTCGCATAATACGACACCTTCAAAATAACTCCGGTTTTCAACAACCGCGCGACGTCTTTATCGGAAAGCTCCACACGTTCCCCTTCTTTCCGCAATTGTCCGTTTATATCCCTTATTTTCCATCTTTTCGCGACGACATACACGCTACGCCACCACCTTGACAGCCCAGCTATCTATGTTGACGGGCATCGGAAGCGGGCGCGAGCTTACGCGCAAAATCCGGACGGCGCTGTCCTGGTCGAACAGCAGCACCGGAACGCGGGGCAGCGCGACCGTGTGATAACCTCCGGCGTTGTCCATGATTGTGATCGCGCCGTAATACATGCTTCCCTTGGTCACCGTCGAGGCGAACAGCACCATATTGTCGGGAATGAAATATGTTTCTTCCCCGCTAGCCGGGTCTTTGAACGTCGCGTCGTAGGAGTACAAATCCGCGCCGATGAGAGGAATGCGCCCGTAATACGTAACCAGCGGCTCTTTTATCTCGGGTTCGATGATTCCCAGGTTGTAGCGGAGGACATCGAAAGACTCCTTGAACTTGGGATGTTTCAGGAGCGTCATGGCGGTTTCGGAGCGCATCAGGATTATATTGGGGCTTATGCCGCTCTCGGCGATGATGTCGCGCCGCCAGCCCACCATCTGGGCAATCGGGTCAGAAGCGTTGTTCGTCCAGACCTCCGCGCCGGTTAATGTTTCCCGGTTCGTGAAATTATAGTCGACGCTGTACTCCACGTAATTCCCCGAATTCGTATACCCTTTCGCCAGAATCGCGCCGTTGATCAGCAACTCGCGGCACATCCATTCCTCGGTGAGGGATATCGATTCGTCGAGGAAATTGTAATCCTCCGCCTGCAACTCCAGAGCTCTCTGCGCCGGCGTCCTGGCCGAATAGACAGCTTCCCCCATGCCGCGTTTTTTCAAGTTTTCCGTGGTGATAACGCGCTCAGGCGATATCTTGGGCGCCGTAAAAGTCTTCGTTTCGAAACCGTCACGCTCCATCGGGATGCCTCCGACGACCGGCGACACGAACGGCGCCAGCCTGCGCGCGCCTTTTTTGTAGTCGAAATCCACATCCTCGGTCAGGAACGTCTTGTTCCCCGCGCCGAAAAACGTGCGCTTGAAAAAAGACGGAAGCGGCGGTATTTCCTTCACGGCCTCGATCATCGTCCTGGTCTGTTCCATCGAAATCATATTACCCATCAGTGAACTCCTCCGTTCTCGTCAACCAACGCGCTCATGTGCATGTTGAGCTTACGCATTTCAAGCTCGTGCGTCTCCCAGGTATCCGTGCCGCCGAAGATCAGCGCGCCCCGGATAAAATAGCCCGCGCTGTACGCGACGGCTTCTATGGGGTCACCCGCGCCGCCGGTGTCGATATCCTCCGCGAGGATGCAGTCGGGCTTGTCCCTGTCCGGCACATACACCGGGTTCTGGGTTGTTCCCGTGTTAATGGTGCTGGAGGAATCCACCGTCACGGCGGTACCGTCCGCGAGAATCGCGAGAACGGTTCCCCTCGCGAGTTTCCCCTGCTCCGCCGCCAACCGCACGCCCTTGTGCTGAATGGGAAAACGCGGCCCCGCTATGAGATTGTCCCGCGTTATCGCGCCGAGGTCTTTATAAAGCTCTCTGCTCACTTTTTATCCCTGCCTTTCATAATTTCAGCGCCCAAAGCGGCGGACGCTTCGTTAGCCGCTGAGCCGCTTCCCATTCCGTCGCCAGTCACCGCCGCGTTTAGTTCGTTGACGCCCGATAACGCCGCGTCCTCCCGGCGTTCGGAGAAAGCCGTCTGTCCCGCCTGTTTCTGCGCTTTCACTATCGCGAGCGCGACGGCTTCCGGCGCGTCTCCGGTCTCGTATTTCGCCTTCGCGATAACCGCCTCCATGCCCGGAATCGCCAGATCGTCTATTTCCCGCTGGCGTTTACGTTCCGCGGCAATCCCTTCCTGCCGCGCCTCGGCGCGTATCGCCTCGACGTCGAGCGGGGTATTTTGCGCGTTTTGCGCGGATGCCGTAACCTGCGGCGTATTCATTGGCGCCGGCGCCGTCTCTATTGGTGCGGGTACTGTTTGCGCGTTGTTTTTTACCGTCAAATTCTTATCCTCACTTTCCATAATTTTCCGCAGCGATTGCGGTATGTTCCTGAAACCTTTCGACAGGTCGAATTCCCGGCCGTTCATGGCCACCATGCCATTCCCGGCGCAAGCCACCGCCAGGAGCGGCGCTTCCTCGACGTCGGCGAAACCCTTTCCAACGGCTTCATTGGCGGTAAACCATGTTTCGGCGTCGAGCATCGCGATTATTTCCTCGCGTGAAAGCCCGGTTTTTTCGCAATAAACGGCTGTCATGGAATTTCGCACTTTGTCGAGCGTTTCCGCGTTTTTTCGCAATGCCGCCGCGTCTCCATAAGTCCTAATCGCCGGATTGTGAATCATCATCATGGCGTTGCCCGGCATTATGACCACGTCTCCCGCCATAGCGATTACAGAGGCCGCCGACAGCGCGAACCCGTCGACGCGAACCGTCACCCGCGCCTGATGCTGTTTCAGCAGGGAGTAAATGGCCGAGCCCGCCGACACGTCGCCGCCGTAACTGTTGATGTGAACGTGAATATTTTTTACGTCGTCCAGCGCTTTGAGGTCTTTCGCGAATTCAAACGGGGTGACCTCGCTATCATCCCACCAGTTATCCTCCACCACGGCGCCGTAAATCAGAATTTCGCCTACAGTTTCCTCGCCTCCCGTTTCATTCGTCATCTTTTTCATCTGGATCGTCCAGAATTTGTTTGGCATCGCCCTCTTTGCCCCCTTCCTTTTTCAGGCCCGCTTCGCGCATAAGGGTCTCCTCGTGCGCGAGTTGCCGCACGTTCATCTCGAAATCGCCCCCGGTAAGTTCGCTTGTTTCCCTCGCGCGCGTCGAAAAACCGTTTTCGACACGCGTGACGGCCGCGTTTACCTCCTTGAGCGGATCGATCTGTCCCTGCGTGGGGCCGTACCACTCGGCTTTCAACCACGCTTTGCGTATCTCGGGCGCGCTCCAGAAACCCGGCGCGTCAAGCCGCCCCTTTGCCACCGCCTCGGTAATCACTTCCTCGTAAATGGGCTGACAGAAATCGCTGACGAACCACGAGCGCCGCATCTTGAACATCTTCCACGCTTCAAGCAGCGCCGCGCGCGAGGCGCTGTAGCTCGCGGTGAACTGTTTCAAGAGAATTTCGTAGGGGATTTCGAGCGCGGCGCCCACCTGACGACACATCGACGTGACAAAACTCTCGAATCCCGCGTAAGGACGCCCCGGATTCGCGATGGTCGCCTTTTCGTTCGGCCTCAGCCCGACGACCGCGCCGTTGCCGAGTTCGATGGAACTCTCGTCGCCGGCGTCGATCTGCTCGTCGAGCGGTATCGCGCTCTCCCCCATCGGCACGTCCGGCGTTTCCGTCGAGATAAAAACCGTGAACATCCCGGCAACCAAGGCGGCGATCAGCTCCGCTTCGGTGTATTGCCCCAGATGTTTTGCCGCCTCGATGATGGGCGCGAGCATCGGAATGCCGCGCGATTGCCCTGCGCGTTCTGATTCCATAATGTGCAGGATATTCGGCCGTCCCGTTTTCGCGCCGAACGCCGCAACGCGTTTCCACTTTTTCGGCTTTGAATAAAAGCCGCTGTAAACCGGATGCTGATTGCAGATGTAATACGCCGTTACCTCGCCGTTGCGCCCCGTCTCGACGCCCTGACATATATCCTTCGACGGGTCTTTACGCGCCGGGTCGCAAACCCTGTCGGCCTCGATGAGCAGCACCCGGACATCGTAAGGATTGCCCGGACGCGGGATATAAGGGAGAGCGGCGAACACGTCGCCGTCCAGCAGCCATTCGAGGAAGGCAAGCTGTTGAAGCTCCGCGAAATTGTTCCTGCGCGCGGCGTCGCAATCCTTACTTTCGCCCCAAAGCCCGAATTCGTCCTGCGCCTTCTGCTGCCACACATCGGCCTCGTCGCTCGAAATGCCGAGAATGCTGCCGGCGATGGACGGTTTGACCGTCAGACCAGCGCCAATTACGTTAGTCCGCGTCGTCTTGAGCGCGCCGGCCGCAACGAGAGCGCCGCCCATATAGAGGTCTCGCGACCGCTGACGCAGGAGAACAATGTTGCGGTCGATATCCTCGTCAGCACCGAAACTCGTTGAATCCCAGCCTATGAGCCCTTTTTTCGTGACGTTGGCGCCGTGGTGAGAGTAACCGCTGTTCATAGGTTTTCTCCCGGCGCCGCCCGCCACACTCTCGCCGACGCGCCGCAGGGATTTTCCAAGGGATTCCCGCATCACAAATCCCTCGGAACAACCCGAAACATGCGGCTTTGAATGCCGTTACCGCTCAGGATTTGTTCAAGGCGGCGTATTTCACCCTGAACGGCGGCGAGATCGGCCCTGGCGAGCGAGCGCGTTCCGATTTTGTACGACTGCCCGCGAAGAATCATCTCCTCGGCTTCCAGATATAACGCCAACCTTCGTTCGTAAAATGTTTTCCGCGCTTCCGGTATGGACATTTATCTCACGCTCCCCCAAAACCGCCCCGAAGGACGGTTTGTCATAAAAACTTTTTTGATATGTTAAATACTAATCCCCTTACTGCCGCGCCTGCGTGCCGGCGTTTTTTGCGCGGGCCTCGCCGGAGGCGGCGGATGTGATTGCGCCGCAGGTTCGCCGGGTTTGGCCCGCGGCGTTTGTTTCATTTTCTTTTTCTCCCGCCGCTTTTTTTCTCCCACTCGTATTTCCTGAAACCCTTTTTGAACTTGATTATGCGCCGTTCGGACACCAAGCCCCTGAAATACTAGTCGGTATATCCGCGCCGCTGTTCGTCGTCCGTGTCGGGGCTCAGGGGAAAATGGCAGTATCCCGGCCCGGCCGTGTGAATTTTCAGGCTTGCCAGTATCTTGCCCTTGATCTCGTCGACGCCGAGAATAAACAGCATCGCGCGGTTGCGCGTGTTCTGCGTCGCCCTCGATACCATCGGCACGCCATCTCCGCCCTGCCCCTTGATGGAGTAGATTTTTCTGTGTTCGCGCGGTTTGGTGAATCTGTAAACGTCGCTCGTGTAGTGACCGCCGCTGTCGACGCAGGCTGTGGTTATTCCGATTTTTCGCCCGTCACCGTACTCCCACGTTTTAAGCAGGTACTCGTCGACGCCCCTCCAAAACTCGGCGCCTCCGGGGTCGCCGTAGATAATGCCGTATTCGACGCCCCACGATTCCCACTCCGCCCCCCAGCCAACCACCTCGATTTCCGCGCGGTTATCTTGTATGTCGACGCCGGCTGTCAGTATCAATACCCCGTCCGGCACGTCGCAGGGCAGCGGCTGACCGCTGGGAGCCCTGTATACATAAGGCTCCTTGCGTTTCGCCAGTTCGTCCTCGTCGACATGCTCGCCCGGTTCCATCCAAACCTCGGCGAGACGCGTATTGATGAACACCTTCAAAGGCTCGTTATTGCCCTTTGCCGATTGTTCGTTAGCGTAAATCCACTCTTCTACCAGATTTTCCCACGAAACAAAGGCGGATATCATCGCGGTGGTATGAAAGCCTCTAGTTTTTCGTTCGGGGTGTCCCGCTATCCATTGACCTTTTTGGCTTTTCCATTCGTGTTCGCCGAAACCGCCGCCGCATTTAGCACACTTATAAATAGGACTTGCCCGCTCTTTATAGAGAAGGCCAGACCATTCCAGCGGCTGTGGTTCGCCGCACCTGGGACATGGTATATTCCACCGCTCCATAGTTGAGCTTTCGTATTCCGGCGCTACCTTGCTGGTTCCCTCATTACCCGGCGTCGATACGATTATGGTTTTTCTGTTCCAGAATGTAGTGGTTCGTTTTTCGGCGAGCGAGACAGGGTCACCCTCAGTCCCGGCGCTGGCCTCATACCTGTCGACCTCGTCGGCGATGACTATCTGAATGGGCCGTGACGCGAGACCTGACGGCGCGTTCGAACCCGCTATCGCGAGGAATCCGCCTGGAAATTGCTTCACCTCGATGGTGTTGTTACCGTCGCGCGTCTTGGGAGACGAGACACGCTCCCTCAGCACCGGCGTCTCCCTTATAGCCGGCGCGACGCGCTCTTTGGAGAAGTTTCCCCCCCGTATCGGTCGGCTGGATCATGAGCATCGACGTCGGGTCAAGATGGATATGCCAGCCGATGGCGTTAATGCAAGCCTCGGATTTTCCGCTCTGACTCGCCAGCATTCCGACAACTTTCGGGATTCTGTAGTCGCCCATCGCATCCATGATTTCGACCAGATGCGGCATTCTTTCATTGCGCCACTTCCCCGGCTCCGCTGCCGGAGGCGGTATATAGCGATACGCCGCCGCCCACTGAGATACCGTCAGGTCGGGCGGCGGTTTGAATGACAGCATGACCTCTTTAAGCAGGTCAACCGTTTTACTTTTTACCCGCATCCCGTTATTCCTCGCCGCAAGGCGGCACGTATTTCTCGTTCAACTCGTTAAAACTTTCCGCGTCATATTCCGACAGCGCGTCAAGGGCTTCGTAGACTATCCCCCGAAGAAAACTCGCTATCTCGGAAGGGTCTGTCATGGTTACGACGGTCGTGGCGGATTTCGCGGGAAGCGCGAGCAGTCGCGAGCGGCAAGCGACTATCATGTCGGTCATGATTTTTCTGACATGTTCGGCTTCGTGAAGACGCCCCCGCATGACGGACAATTCCAGTTTCGCCATGTTCGCCTTAGCCTCGCGTTCTTCCGCCTGAGCCTGCAAATATCGCTGGTTGATTTCTGATTTGTCGGCGGAAATAACGCCATTGGCAACCCCGTGAAGATATTTGACATATGCGTTAACGGTGGGGCCGAGGTCAAAAACTCCCTTTCCCGCTTTCGGTATGATTTTTTTCTGCGCGAGTTGTTCGACGCGGCGTTCAGTAAGGTCAAGAAGCTCGGCTATGGTTTTTTTGGGGTACAGACTGCTCATTAGGCGGCGAATCTGGCTTTCCGGGTGGACGCGCGCGTTATTCGCGTAAGGTATAAGCTCCTTTGGGTTTATGTATTCGAGCGTGATGTCCTTTGAGATCATGCTGTTCTCCTTTATAATCACGAGTAGACGCGTGGTTCCTCTTTAACCGCGTAGTCAGCGTCGTTTCGGGTTCGTCTACCCGAACGCGCGGAACCCCGCCCGAATTCACGAGCGGGGTTTTCGCGTATAACACCATGTATACTTTAACCAAAAATAAACTAAAATTCACTCCACTGCTAGAGCATGTCAGATGCCTCCATCAAGGTAAAAAGAAACCGAAATCCCCCATTTTTGAACCGCAACTAACAAAAACCCGAGCTCGCGAGACCCGCAAGGCCGCATTTTCGCCGGAAGTACCTACGGCCCGACCTGACGCCTTGCTATCACTCAAACAACAGACGGCCCGCACGCCCCTGCGCGAACGCTACATAACTAGTATTGTGTGTTGTTCGCGGTAGAGGCAACGAACACAGTAACGGCAAGGATATATGCCTTCCCGAGCACGAGAGGCGGCGGCCGAAAATAACATTGGTCAGAAAATATTGACAAAAGGCCGTAAATCGACCTAAACATGCCTTTAATCGTTTCGTTTTCTCGACCGTTTACGCCTCGCGGGCAACGCAAAGTTTATTTTCTTGTAGAGGTCGTCACGGTGTTCCTCTGGTATACACGCGTACCTGTGCGTCGTCTCTACCGACGCGTGACCGAATTCTTTCTGAATTACATCAACGCGCTGACCGTCACGCCACGCCTGGTACGCGAATGTCTTCCGCAGGCTGTGAGTGCCAATCAGCCCCTTGATACCGATATCCCTGGCGGTTTGGGATATCACGCGCCATAAGCGATAACGCGAAAGCGGCTTTCTTTTTCCGCTATCCGCGTCCTTATTGCGGGAGAGCACGAGAGGCGCGTCAAGATCAACGCGTGTCCCCAAAGATTTAATATGGTCGTAGAGCACGTCCTTCATTTCATCCGTAATAAGAATATGGCGTATATGACCGGTTTTAATCTCCTGTATCATAATCCTGTCGATAATCTGAATTCGCGCGCCCTCGCCGGCTATGACGTCCCCGACTCGCAGCGCGAGAATATCCGAACATCGCAATCCCCATTGAATGCCGATAATCGCGGCGATGTAATAATTTGAATTCCACTCGCGAAGATATTTCAGGAGCCGGTAAACATCTATCTTGTCGTAGATCGGGACTGTTTTTTTCATGTCATTCGCTCGCCGCCCGTATTTTTCCCAAGCTCCAGCCGCGCTTCA
>JAISYM010000076.1 GCA_031269875.1 Synergistaceae bacterium | reverse complement strand
AGAGCCGAAACCGCAGAAGCCAGCGCGGAGCGTCGCCCCCTGCCCGGACGACCGGAGGCTGCTCCACAAGGCCGCCATGGCGAGGAACGGCCTCAAGTTCTCGCGCTTGTGGTGTGGCGACACTTCGGCCTACGGCGGCGATGAGTCGCGGGCGGACGTGGCGCTCCTGTCGATGCTGATGTTCTGGACGCGCGGCGACGAGTCAAGGTCTGACGCTCTGTTCCGGCAATCCGGGCTATCGCGGGGCAAATGGACAGACCGCGCCGATTATCGGCGACGGTGCTTTGAGCTTCTGGCGAGGGGGGCGAGATGATGAGCGATGAGATTGCCCGCATCCCCCAGGACGGCGGCTTAAAGTCACAGGCTCTGGTGGAAACGGAAAAGATGCTGTTCAACTACGGATGCGCGATGACCGCGAGGGGGTTGAACAAGTCCGAGCTGGCGATATTGATGCTTGCCAAGAATGGTCAGATGGACGCACCGTTAAGCGAAGAAAAAATAGCCGATCTTGCAGAGACGGCGTTCGTATTCGCTTTGCGCGACGATGTGAATAACAGCCTCCCGACGATCACCGGCGCGAAACGTCAACTGTTTCCGCTACTCGACGAGATATACAACAGCTTGTCTCCGGACATAACGCTCTTCCGACATGGCGGCGGCCTTGTATCGGTGCGTGACGGCGTGATAGACCACTACACACCCGACACTGCGCTTACCTTATTGTCGCGCAGGGCGAACTACGTAGACGTGAAGCAGGACGGCATGTTTCCGCCGACTCGCGCCGCGAACGCTATCCTTTTTGCGTCGCCGGGTTCGGACGGTGACAAGATAAGACCGCTTGAACGAGTCGTTAATGTGCCTGTACTCCGCAAGGACGGCACGGTTTTTGACTCACCCGGATACGATGTCACGAGCAGGATTTTCTACCACCGGACAGGAAATATCCAGAAGATAGAATCCAACCCCAGACGGCAAGAGGCGATCGACGCGGCGGCGTGGCTACTCGACATGGTAGGCCAGTTTCCCTTTGAGAGCGAATCCGACAGGACAAACTATATCGGGCTGCTCCTAACGCTCGTCGTTCGCGAGCTGTGCGGGTGCGTGCCAATGGCCTTGATCGACGCGCCCAGCGCCGGAACTGGCAAGAGTCTTTTAGCGAAAATCGCCGCGATTGTGGCTACCGGGACGCTGCCAGAGTTCGGCGTCCTCCCCTCCGAAGAATCTGAGATGCGCAAAGCCTTCACGTCGAGACTACGGGAAAGCCCGCCCATCCTGATTTACGACAACACAGACGAGGTTATCCGGTCCGCTACCCTCGCTGCTGTGATCACTTCGGATGTCTGGCAAGACCGGCAATTGGGCCGAAACAAGATATTACATCTCCCTATGCGTGCCGCGCTCGTCGTCACCGGCAACAATATCAGGCTTGGCGGTGATATGCCGCGACGGTGTTATCGCGTGAGGCTTGACGCGAACGCCGCCCAGCCTTGGATGCGGGGCGGGTTCAAGCACCAGCTACCCGGATACGCGGCAGAAAATCGGGGGAGGATTGTCGCCGCTCTCTTGACGATGGCGCGGGCGTGGGTCGTCGCGGGGTGCCCCAAGGGGAACAATGTGCGCATTGGCAGTTTTGAAAGCTGGTGTGAGGTCACAGGGGGCATTCTAGAATACGCCGGGTTGAATGGGTTTCTAGGAAATCTTGGAGAGATGTACCACGACACCGCAGACGGAGAGGACGACGCAATGCAGTGGTCGGCGTGGATGGGCGCAATCCACGCGCACTTTGGGGGCAACGCTTTCACGGTCAAGCAGCTCGCTGAGGTAATGGTCGCCACACATGGCGCATTACGTGAGTACGCGCCTTATTCGCTGGGCGAGATAGGGTTGGCCACAGAGCGCGTGTGGCTGACAAAGCTGGGGGCGGCGTTGCATGGCAGGAAGGGCCAGGTGTTCAGTCTGGAGCAGGGTGCGGCGAAACTTTGCCAGGGAATCGGGGACAGCCGGATGAAACGGAAAATTTATTGGCTCACGGAAAAATAAAACGAGCGCCGATATGGTTCCGCAAGGTTCCGCAACGTCCCGCGAATAGGTGATAGTAAGGGTTTATGAGAGCAAAAAACAAAAAGGAGGTTCCGCAAATGCGAAAAAGGTTCCGCGAGTCAGTCAGAATCAATGTTTACAGGGGTTCAGCCGCGCACCTTCAATGCGCTCGGAACGCCCTGAACACTGACTGTTACAGGGTCGCGGAACCTTTTCAGGCTCTGCGGAACCTTGCGGAACCTATGCCATGCTCGTAACCACTGATTCTAACAGGATCGCGGAACCTTGCGGGACGTTGCGGAACCCCTTTTTGCGATTCTTTTTTTAGCGACAGGTCATGACGTTTTGTGCCTTTCGCAGAAAGGAATGGTCATACGAATGAAAATCACCATCAGCAACAATCTATACGTTGAGGACATGCCAAAGCCCCTGGCCGATTGTGTCTATCATGACATGACCGCGCCGAACCCCGAGTACGTAAAGCGAGAAAGGCTGGGCAAGTGGCTGGGCGGCACGGAGCAGGAGCTAACGCTCTTGCGCCCCGGGCCCGGGGAAACATGGGAGTTGCCGAGGGGATACTTGGAAAGCCTGCTTTGTATGGCGGGCTTTGACCCAGACGTTGCGCGCATCGAACAGGACGACCAGCGCAAGAGCTTCCCCCCTTTAGGGCTAACCTTCCGAGGGATTCTGCGCGGTTACCAGCAAAGAGCGCTTGACGCAATGGCTAGAGAGTCTTGCGGCGTCCTCGTCGCGCCTTGCGGCAGTGGCAAAACGGCAATTGGTATGGCGCTCATAGCGCGCCTCAAACAACCGGCGCTCGTCTTGGTTCACACTCTTGACCTGCTGAAGCAGACGAGGGAAGCGGCGCGGCGGTGGTTGAATGTTGAGGCCGGGACTGTTGGCGATGGCGCATTTGATATCAAACCCGTTACAGTTGGCACGGTTCAGACGGTACGGAAACACCCCGAATTAGCGCGCATGTTCGGGCTTGTCCTGCTCGACGAGTGTCAGCATTCACCGGCGTCAACCTACACAGACACACTTCAAATTTTCCCCGCCGTATACCGTTACGGACTAACGGCGACGCCAAAGAGAGACGACGGCCTAGAGCGCTTTATGACGGCTGTGATAGGGCCTATACGTTACGAGATTACACGAGACGACTTAAGGACGGCAAATGTTCTGGTAATCCCACGTATTGAGTTTATGCGAACGGCGTTCGATTACCGGTACATCGACGACTGGACGGACATGATATCGGCGCTTACAAACGACGCAGACCGCAACAATCTGATCTATCGGATTATTTGCCACCTGCTGGGCGACGGGCGGCGCGTGCTTGCGCTGTCTCAGCGGGTGGCGCATTGTGAAGCTCTTTACCGCGCTGTAGAGCGTTTTAGGCCAGGGGTGGCGGCGCTTGCGGTGGGTGCGCGCAAGAAAGAGCGTATTGACGGAATACGCCGCGTAACGTCCGGCGAAGCTCAGGTACTATTCGCAACGCAACTGGCCGATGAGGGACTTGACGCGCCTATCCTTGACGCCGTGCTGCTTATGACGCCACAACGTAGTGAGAGCAGGACGATACAGCGCGCCGGGCGGGTACTGAGGGCGCTCGACGGCAAGCCGCAACCACTCGTAATAGACCTCGTAGATGACAAGGTGGGCATATTGCGCAATCAGGCGCGTTCACGCTTCTTTAACGCGTATCGGCAACTATCGCCGGGGGCACGGCTTCCGGAATGGCTTAACGACAGAAGAAGGGTGGCGGCGTAATGGAATTATTTAGATGGCTTAGTGATAGAAAATGGAGGGCGGCGTAATGCAAGTTTCAATTGGGATTGATCCGGGCGTCAAAGGCGCGATAGCGGCGATAAACGTTCAGACGCTTGAAGTTATAGAGGTGGTTGATACGCCGGTTGTAGAGAAGATGTACGACATATCCGAAATGGCCGCCGTAATCCGTCACATGTCTCTCTTTGGCGTCGCAGTGGTCACGCTCGAACAGGGGCAAGCAATGCCCGGCCAGGGGGTAACAAGCACCTTCTCAACCGGTCGAGGGTTCGGGATATGGGAGGGCGTATTAGGCGCGCTGGACGTGCCGTATAGGGTTGTCAGGCCGCATGTGTGGACAAAGAAGGTTTTAGCCGGGGTGCCGGGTGAAGGGAAAGAACGGTCAATCCGGTTCGCCTTGCAGATGTTTCCAGGGTGTGAGTTGACGCCAAAAGGAAGTCACAAGCCTAGGGACGGACGCGCGGACGCTCTCTCTTTGGCGTATTATGGTATAGTGGCGTAAACAGTCGCATGTCTAGGGGGGAGGAACACAATGACGCCGAAACAAAGTAAATTTGTAGACGAATACATGATAGACCTTAACGCGACTAAGGCCGCTATCAGAGCGGGGTATAGTGAGAAAACCGCGACACGGATAGGCCCGAAACTGGTTGGGAAAAGTTGTGTCCAGGACGCGATTTCAGCCGCACAGGCCAAACAATCCGCGCGCACTCAGATCACAGCTGACCGCGTTGTATTGGAGCTTGCCCGGATCGCCTTTGTGGACACGAGACAGATATTCAAGTGGGGGCCTGATGGCGTCAGGCTTCTGCCCTCGGACGGTCTCTCCGACGATGAGGCGGCTATTGTGGCCGAAGTGTCCGAGACTATCAGCAAGGACGGCGGCAGTATCAAGGCCAAGCGTTTCGACAAGCTCAAAGCGCTCGAACTCTTAGGCCGCCATCTCGGCATGTTCAAGGACAAACTGGAGGTTGACGCGACGATCACCCCGGCTTCTATTCTGGAGGCGCTTGATGCAAGGGGAGACAATCGTGATGCGCAAGTATGACGATCCTATCCGGGCAGCCAAGGCGGCCAGGGTGCTATACAGCCTTGGCCGCATTGGCGCGGCGTATCTCTTCGATAGCGCGGCGGGCCTTTTCAGCGCCTTCCGCAAGGTCTCGCCGTGCTTCATCTTTCGTCATGTTCGCGCGGCGTTCCGCGTTCTCTACTCTTATCTTATGAATTTCGTCACAGTCGAATATCATCGGTGTTAAACCTCGATAAATCCATTGGCGTTCGCCAGCTCAACCCTTATCCCAGCTAGCTTTTTTGAGTCTCTTTACATTATCTGCCAATCCAAGGCGTTTCAATGCATCTTCCCCCCGCTGTGCCGTATCCGCAACGCGTTCGGCTGGCGTCATGTCTTTTTGACATTCGTAATTCCACTCACGAATCTTGTGTATATCCTCTATGGTGAAGTTTGGACTAATCTCGGGCGCGGGTATATTATGTCTCATCGTCTCTTCCTCCTGAAATAAGCATAGTGGGAGTATAAATAGGCATTTCTTTGTACCCTGCTAACGCGTTTACGCCTTTAACTCTGGAAATGGTTTTTACATTCACAAGATGCGCGAAATTCCACGACAGTATCATGTCACAGTTGTGTACGCAGGCATAAGCGATATGCTGGCAATCATCAAAGCTCTTTGGTTTCAGGATATCCGCGTCCACATATCGCTGCGCCAGCTCTCCTATTTCGTCTGTTTTTTCAAGGACAATGCACTCTATCAGCCGCAATTGCTCCAGCAAGTATGAACGCTTAGGTTCTCTGCAACGCTCTATTTCAGCGATAACTACAGGAGATATAAAAACCTCATACATTCCCGCGCTTACGCCCTCCCAGAAGCGCCTTGTATCTTCTTGCCAGTCGAGCCGGTCAGGCGCGTCCAAGTGGCTTATTATCGATGAATCAAGATAGATTCGCGGTTTCTTCACTGTAAGTGTTCTCCTTTGGAAGTGGCCAGTTCCTCGCGTATCCCGGCCAGCTCGTCGGTGAGCTTCTCCCTGTTGGTGCGCGGGCCACGTTTGCCGGGGGTGTAGGACTCGACGGAGGCGCGGGGGATTAGCCAGGTGTTGCCAATCTTCTCAGCGCCGGGCAGTTTGCCAGTTTGACACAGCCGCGCGATCATCTTAATCCCCTTCCCGCTCAATTTAGTCGCTTCGGCAACAGTTATATAACCGTCACAAATAGCACCCATTTTTCATCACCTCAACACGAATATATAATAGAATTACATCTACCTAATAAGTATTTTTACTGATTATATATAATAGAATTAATTCTATTATATTCCCATCAACCAAGGCCCAAACGCCAAAGGAGGAAACACGATGGGACAGCAGGAACTACTAACCACAGTACGCAACCTGAAAGACCTGATGAACATGAAAGCGGAATTGGAAGCCGAGATCGAAGCGGCGCAGGATCAGATCAAGGCTGAGATGACGGCAAGGGATACCGACGAAATGACTGTTGACGTGTTCAAAGTGCGATGGACAAAGGTTATCTCGAACCGG
>JAISYM010000030.1 GCA_031269875.1 Synergistaceae bacterium | reverse complement strand
CGACGAAGCGTTCGAGATACAGCGCCGAGTGCACGGGGAGTGCTGGAGGAATCAGCGCCGCGATACGGTGATCTTTCAGCGGAACGAACCCGTCATTACCTGCGGCGCGGACGCGAAGGGCGATCATATACTTTGGAGCGATTCCCGCCTCACGGAGGCGGGAATCGCTGTGCGCCAGGTTTCAAGGGGCGGCGGCGTCACGTATCACGGCCCGGGCCAGCTCGTCGTCTCGCCCGTACTCCACTTCCTGCGGTATCGCGGCACGGCTCATCTTTATCTGCGCGCGCTGGAGGAGATAATGATACGGCTTCTTGAAAAATTTAACGTAGAGGCTCTGAGGATTGAAGGTAAAAGCGGCGTATTTGTCGCTTGCGGTAACGGCAGCGGGCACAGTAAAATAGCCTCGGCCGGCCTCTCCGTATCTCACGGGGTTACAATGCACGGCATGTCGCTCAACATCGACCCGAACATGCGGCACTTCGAGGCTATCGTGGCGTGCGGCCTCTTTGACAGCGGCGTGACCTCGCTTGCGATGTTGGGACAATGTGTATCCTATGAAGATGCAAGGGACGCGTGGCTTACGGAGTTCGCAGGAGTGTTCGGCGCAGAAGTGACGGCAAATTCTGTTTCAGATTTTGAGAATTTCAGACGCAAGGAGTGAGGTAAATGGCGAAAATCGACGTAATCGTGCCAGATTTCGCGGAGGGCGCAAAGAGCATAAAACTTCGGAAGTGGTTCGTAAAGGAGGGCGACACGGTTAAAAAGGACGACATTATAGCGGAGGCCGCCACCGACAAAATAAGCGTCGATATAGAATCCCCCGCTGACGGAAAAATCGCGTCCCTCTTGGCCGAAGATGGCGACAGGGTTGAAGTCGGAGAGAAGATAGCCGAATTGGAGGTCGTTTGAGTCCTCCTCCTTCCGCGGCGAATCTGTATGCTGTCGTGAATATTCAACTCGCCATCAAACGCCTGCGCCAAAGCAAGGGGACTGTAAGCTTTATCGAAGCGGACGGGAATTTTTCCGTTATCTGCTACAAAGCGCTCTACGAGAACGCGCTTCATCTGCTTGGCGCGCTTCAGGATATCGGTTTAGGGCAAGGCAGGTTAAACCTTGATCTTTTGAGCGTGCGCAGCAGGGTGACGGCACTTTGGGCGTGCTGGCTCGGCGGCATCGCGCCGATTCAGGGGCGGCCGGCAAACGTGACGAACCACAGCGCCGCGACGCTCACGGACGCCCTGCCTCTGTGCGACGCGCCGGCACAGCGCGCGTCCCGCGATGGCGCGGTGATTTACTACCAAAACCTCAATTCAGACCGCCCCGGAAAGTTCAAGAGGATGGACGACGGAGACACGGCCCTCCTTCAATACACGTCCGGCGCGGCGTCCGGCCCGCGTATGGCCGTACTCACCGGAGCGAACCTATGGGAGGGGGCATTCGCCAGCACGGTGGTGACACGGAGCGGGGTAAAAGAGCGTTACCTGAACTGGCTGCCTCTCTCCCACATCTTCGGCCTCGTCGGGTATCACCTGGTTCCCCTCTGGGGCGGGTACGACCAGTTTCTCATCGACACCGCGTATTTTTTAAAAAACCCCGCTGTCTGGCTCAATAAATGTTCCGAATGGGGCTGCACAGTCACAGGCGCGGCGCCATTCGGCCTGCGCATGGCAAAGCGGGCTCTGGACGAACCGCGCGATGATCCGCGGCCGCTCGACTTGAGCTCCGTCAACGTCTGTTTTTGCGGCGGCGAGAATCTGGAGGCGAACGCCCTTTTCGATTTCGAGCGAGAGGCGGCGCGGTACGGTTGGCGCCGCGGCGCGCTCTGCCCCGCTTACGGCCTTAGCGAGACCACGATGGGCGTCGCTTACAAACCGCCTGGCGAGGATATACGCGTGGATCGCATAAAGCCCCAGAGCGCCGCGATCGGGAAAAAAATATCCTTTGGCGGCGGAAAACCCGCTATAGAGCGGGTCAGCCTGGGCGTACTGGATAGCTGCAACGAGGTCAAGATATGCGACCTCGAAGGACGTCCATTGCCTGAGGAGCATTTAGGCGTCATACGAATCAGAGGCGGGAACGTATGCGCCGGATACGAGCCGGAGGCGTTTCCTCCGAACCCCGACGCGGACGGCTGGCTTGACACCGGAGATCTTGGATATTTCAGAAATGGCCGGCTCTCGCTCTTTGCGCGGTACAAAGAGGTCATCTGCCGCAACGGGATGAATTATCCGCTCTGCGATATAGAAAAGAGCGCGTCACAGGCTTCGGGCGGAATCGAACTTGCGCTTGCCGAAACATCGCGCGGCGCGGTTCTCTTTGCGGCAGGCGGCGACCGAGACGCGCTTTGCGCCGCAAAGAGAACCGTTTCGGAAGAATGGGGGCTCCCCGTCGCCGGGATAGCGAAAGTTAAAGAACTGCCGCGTTTAATAAAGGGGACAGTAGACCGGCTCACCCTCTCCGCCGGCTGGGAGCGCGGCATTTATGAATTTTACGAGCTTTACGAAGTGCCAGTGCAGGATTTGGGCACAAAAGAAACGAACGAGGCGAAAGAAACGCTGACCGGCGTCAAGGCGGCTTTGGCGCTCATTTGGAGCGAAATACTCGAAATCCCGCCGGAGATTATTTCAGGCGGCAGCCGTTTCATGGAACTGGGAGGCGATTCACTCTCGTTATTCGATTTAGCCGCCGCCATTGAACGCGACTTCCACGTCTACGCCGAGACGTCGGATCTCGCGAGAGCCCACACACTGACTGAATGCGCGCTGTTAGTCGAGCGCCTCATGGTAATTTGAAATAAGCCCGATTCGCGATCGACGGGCTGTTTTTGATGTGGTTGAGCGGTTGTCCACACTTGCTCCAACGCTTCACCCTCTTTAGGCCTTTGATTTCAAATCCGTATCAGTCATCTTCATACAGCTCGTCGTTCAGGCCGTCTATATATATCTCATGTATGATATCCTCAATTCTCCCCTCTTCGACCGTGACGCGGGCTATTTCCGCCCGTTTGGATATCTCGTCGATCAAGCGCCCGATTGTGATCCGATCCTGATTGATCTTGAAGTCCCACGTGAGTCCCCCGAAACGATGCGACGACAACACCCCATCGAGGGTAAATTCAGGCAGCGGCGCGTCCAAATCGACCCGTATCGAATGTTTGCCGCCGAAGCGTTGTTTGAAAGCGGCGACAGACGAATCCAGGACTATCGATCCGAGGTCCATCAGCATGACGCGACGGCAAACCTCCATGACGACCTTCATTTCCTGCGCAGCCATTATTATGGTAGTGCCGCGCTCTCGGTTCAGCGTCTTTGTAAACTCGCATATTCTTCGCTTGGCCGGGATATCGGTCTCTAACACCGGCTCGTCCAGGATCAGCAGTTTGGGACCGTGTACGATCGCCGCGGCGGTCTCAGCCAACATTCGCAGTCCGGGACGGAGCTCTCGGACAGGTTCGTCCCACAGAGAGCCCATGTCAAGAAATTCCTTCGCGTATTCGAGGTTTTCTCTGTAGACGCCGTCCGGAATCTTATAAATCCTTTTCAGAAGTTTAAATGAGTCACAAACTCGCAAGTCCCACCAAAGCTGACTGCGGTGGCCGAAGACGACGCCAATCTTATATGCGTTATCGCGGCGATTTCTGACGGGATCGTTGCCCATCACGGTAACCGATCCGGCTGAAGGCGTTAAAATCCCCAGAAGCATCTTGATGATGGTCGACTTACCCGCGCCGCCGGGACCGATAAACCCGACCGCTTCGCCCTCCTCGATTGAAAAAGTTATGTCCCTGACGGCGAAAATCGTCTCGAACTCTGCTGAAAAGAGCCGCTTCAAAAGACCGCCGCCATGTTTTGGCACTCTGTAGCTGCGTGAAAGACCTTCCGCACGTATCAAACCGTCCATATCGCTCACTGACTCCCGCTGCCGGCGTATCTTTCCAGCCCGAGGTTAAATATATAGAGAGAAAAGACAAAAAAACAGACGCCCATAAGCGGCGATAACAGCCCGACAACGAACTCCTCGTTTGTCTCTACCTTCCGCAGGATTATCAAGCTCGGGTAATAATTTACAATAGCCCACGGCACGACGTACGTGAAGCAGCGCCTTATAAATTCAGGAAATATCGAGAGCGGCAAATTCGTAAGCATGTGCATCTCACCGAATATGATACTGGCGATTTTTTGCGGACGGACACTCCAGAAGCTCAGGCTCCCCAAAACTATCATGGTGCCGGACTGGATCAATATGCCGCTTACGATCGCCGCTGCGAGGTACATATAGCTGTAGACCGTCATGTGGTAACTTATTTGGCAGAAAGCGCCGGCCATGAAAATGACGGTTACGGCAATCGGCCCGAGAAAAGCGTCTACGACGAAGCTCATGCTCGCCATCTGCTGAAGGATGCCCATTGGGCGGACAAGGTAACTGTCGAGGTTTCCCGAGATTATCTCGTTATCTATTTGATATACCGCATACGAGAACAATACCCCTGAGATGGAATATGCCAGGACGTTGAGTCCCAAAAGGATGGTAATGTCCGCAATGTTCCAGCCGTCTATACTGCCAAAACTCTTAGTAATTGCCCACAGCAGCGTATACGTCACAAAGTAAGAGTAGAAATTCGCGAATACTCCCGCATAAAATGTAAAAGGATTCTCCCTTCGTGTTCTCAAAAAGATGGAGATATAAGTTACGTACAAGCGTAGAAATCTCATACTTCTATCCTTGCGCGGCGGATCTCTCGAACACCAGACCGCAGAGGGAGATATTCATGATCGCGAGCAAGCCTATCCACAGGAGCAATACACAGTACCCTTCCGCGATGCGCGCCATGTCGACCGGGGTCAAGAGCATTTCCAGCTGAAAAGAATAAAGGAAACGAAAGGGAAGCACCGAGGCTATTTCCCCAATCGGCGACGGGAGCATGACAATTGGGATAAAAGCGCCGCCAAGGAGCCTGATAGTGTCGTCCAACAGATGTCTGAACGGCCTTACGTCGACCAGAATAAACGCCCCCAAACCTATCAGCGAGTATAAGAGGATTGAGAACACATGCCCCATAAAAACGGACAGCACGAAGAAGCCGATATTGAAGTATATTCCGGAAAATAAAAACGGCAGAAACACGAGGATTACCGGGACGCCGCACAGCATAAATCTCGAACAAATATTAGCCAGCTCTATCGCCCAGGACGCAACGAAGAAGTTGACCGGACGGGCAATGTCCGCCGCGAATTCGCCCGTACTGATTTTTTTGCCGACAAATTCCGCTATCTTCCTGGAATAAAGCGTCGAGACAATATTCGACACAATCGTATATCTTACCATGTAAGAGTATGAATCGTGGTCGTTCTTAAACAAGGCGCGCCACAGCATCATATTCACCGCTATAAAGATGAATGAACCGAAAAACGAAAAAAATACGCCTTTCCTGTAGAGCAGTGAATTTTTTAAGGCTATCGCAAAAAAATACATCCGCATTCGCTCCCAGCAATATAGCGCGCGCCGTCACGCATCATCGAAATCCATGTACGAGAGACTTGGCTGAATGTCAGTATTGTCCTGATATTTTCCGCTGACGTATTTTTGAAAATCACCCATTATCGTATGGTAGTAAATTTGGCATATCTCCGTCATGGGGTACACTTTCACCGGCTGAACGCACTGTATCTCAAGTGTCCAGTAGCCTGAAAAACCGATGTCCCCAAAACCCGCCGTGACGTGAATATAAAGCCCAAGTCTGCCGATCGACGAGCGGCCTTCGAGCATGGGCACGAAAAAATCCGTAGCGGTATATTCGAACGTGCGCCCGAGATAAAGCCTGCCTGGAATTAACACGAGTCCTTCCGGCGGAATTTCTGTTCGTTCCGTGCCGAGTGGTTTTTTCATATCCAGCACGCCGTCCGTATAAGTCATAAGTTCGTTGTGCAGACGCAAATTGTAGCTGTTGGGATTAACCAGCCTTTTTTCAAACGGAGTAATAGAAATTTTGCCGTTTCTGATCTGCTTTTCTATTTCCATGCCGGATAAGATCAACAACACTCAACCCCTATATGGTCTTAATACCATTTTGAAATCAAAGGCCTAAAGGGTGAAGATTTGAGGCCGCGCGGCACGTCGTCCAGAAAAATAATTAACGCGCCATTTGATTGCAATTTGGTATAAACAGCGCAACCACCACTGCGCCATTGTACCATAATCACGGTAGGGCCGCACATTATCGCGGTCCGGTGACAATTATCGCAGTCCGGTGTTGACGTGCCGGCTGAGACGGTATAGAATCTCATACGTTGTCGGGGTGGCGGAACTGGTAGACGCGCTGGATTCAGGATCCAGTGAGCGCAAGCTCATGGGGGTTCAATTCCCCCCCTCGACACCAACAAATAGGCCTTATGTCCATAAACTCACCCCACTAACTTAAATCGTATCCGCATCAATCGAATCATACGCCTCAAGCGTCCCCATAAAGCGGATATATATGACGCTATAAGCGAGACCTCCTGTCTTTTGCGGACATTTTTTCAGACGAGTTGTTTATTTTCAGACGAGTTGTTTATGGAGATTATCACAGACAAATGACACGCTGATTCTCGTTTGCTTGACAGACACTCCTGTTGTGGGTAAAAATACGTAAAGAGTCTTACGGCGTGAATTTGCGCACTGGCAGCTCGGCGGGGTCATTTGCGTCGCCTGGTTCGTGGGTGAACAACTGCCAAACCAGAAGGGATGAGGGGTGGGAAGATATAAACGTACACAATGTTCTTCTTGCTTTTGCGTTAACTCTCTTTGCCGGATTATCCACCGGCATAGGTTCGGCTTTGGCCTTTTTAGTCAAACGCTCAAACAATCGATTCCTGGCTGTGAGCATGGGGTTTTCAGCCGGCGTTATGATCTACGTGTCGTTTGTCGAGATTCTGCCAGTCGCGCAGGACGCGCTCACGCCACAGTGGGGAAACGCCGGCGGCGCGTGGGGAACGATGTTGGCGTTCTTCGGCGGGATAGCGCTTGCCGCTGTAATTGACAAACTTGTCCCCGAGGGGGAAAACCCGCACGAGGCGCACACCATTGAAGAGCTGTCGATGACCGCGGACGAGCACGCGTTAAAACACCATGATATGTCGAAACTTCACCGCACCGGCATATTTACGGCGCTTGCGCTGGCCATCCATAACTTCCCCGAGGGCATGGCGACCTTCACCGCCGCGCTGATCGAGCCCAAGCTCGGAACGGCTATCGCCGTTGCAATCGCCATTCACAACATCCCGGAGGGTATCTCTGTCTCGGTCCCAATCTTCTACGCGACCGGCGACCGCAAAAAGGCCTTCGTCTACTCGCTTCTCTCCGGCTTTGCAGAGCCTCTCGGAGCGCTGGTCGGCTTCCTGCTCCTGACGCCGTTCTTCTCCCCCGCAGTCTTCGGGATTCTCTTCGCGGCTGTGGCTGGGATCATGGTATTCATCTCATTCGACGAACTCCTGCCCACGGCGGAGCAATACGGCGAACACCACCTCTGTATTTACGGCCTCATCTCAGGCATGGCCGTCATGGGCGTTTCCCTCCTCTTGTTTTTATGATGACTTACGAATCCGCCCCGAGCCTCTTAACGGACGACAGAACGTGGTTTTTCCTGTTCATATTCGGACTCTTGTCCTTACAGATGTTTTTGAGCTATATTCAGATCAGGCGATATCAGACCGCCGTCAAGTCCCTCAGCGGCAAAGGAGTCTTAGGCATTGGGCAGCGCAGGGGGGGAATAAGGCCGGGGGAAATTTTGATCCTGGCCTACGAACGCGAAAGGAACAGGGTATCAAAGGTACTCAGCATGAAGGGCTTTTCTATTTTCGCGGCTTTTCGCGAAATTCCGGAATACGAGGGTCTTGGGCTCGATGAGATACGCCGCGCCGGCATCGAACGAGACTCGTCGGAAATGCGGGCTTACCGCAAAAAACATCCATACGACCCCAATACGTTGAGCAAGAAAAAAGGAGCGCTAATTCAGGCGGTTGAGGCGATAGATCTTCGTTTCAGCCGGGAATTAGCACTAAACGCGAAAAATTCAGACGCTAAGGAGGAATAACCGCTATGGATTTACTGGCTCAACTCGCCGAGCGATTCATCAATCTGTTCAACCTCGGCGGCGCGACGTTTTTAAGCTGGGTTACCGGCATTATCCCAACGCTCGTGGTGCTGATAACCTTTGTCAACGCGTTGATCAGCATCGTTGGAGAAGAGAGGATGGACGGCTTCGCAAAGGTATGCGGCAGGTTTTTTCTGCTGAGGTATACCGGAGTTCCCCTCGTCGCGATGTTCGTCCTATGTAACCCAATGGCATATACCTTCGGCAGGTTCGTCGAGGAAAAGTACAAACCAGCTTTTTATGACGCGGCCGTCTCCTTCTGTCACCCGATCACAGGTCTCTTTCCTCACGCTAACGCCGGTGAGCTTTTCGTATATCTCGGGATAGCAAACGGCGTAAGCGAGCTTGGCTTGAGCCTCGGCCCTCTGGCGGTCCGCTATTTCATTGTGGGTCTGATCGTCATACTGATCAGAGGCATGGTCACGGAGCGCCTGACACTTCGCTTCCTGAAACAGAAAGCGCAATGAGTCATGTATAAATCTGTCAAGATCGCAAGGGGCAAGAGCGGATGGGGAGGCCCTCTCGTTATACGGCCGACTGAGATAAAAAACAGCATAGTCTCCGTAACGGGGGGAGGAATAGACCCCATCACAAAAAAGATCGCCGAACTCTCCGGCGCGGTCGCCGAGGACGGCTTCACAACGGGTATCCCGGAGGAAAAAATCGCGGCAGTTGTTATTGATTGCGGCGGAACAGCGCGATGCGGCGTCTATCCGCGCAAGCGCATCCCGACTATCAACCTGATGCCTACGGGTCCGAGCGGCCCTCTCGCTAAATTTATCACGGAGGATATCTACGTCTCCGGCGTAAAGGTCGAGGACATCAGATACACCGATGAATCGGACACCTGTGAACAGTCTCTCGAACCGAACCTGGAAACCGCGCAAACGCCGAGTGACACGCAGACGGAATCCCAAGGCGCGATTACGCGTATCGGCAAGGGCGTGGGTGCTGTCGTAGGCAAATTTTTCCAGGCGGGACGCGACACCATCGAAATGGTAATAAAGCACATTCTGCCCTTTATGGCGTTCGTCTCCATGATTATCGGGATCATCCAGGGTACGGGGCTGGGCGACTTGATCGCGCGTACAATCGCTCCCGCCGCCGGATCCCTGCCTGGGATGCTGGTAATATCCTTCATCTGCGCTATACCGTTCATATCGCCCATCATAGGCCCGGGCGCCGTAATCGCGCAGGTTGTCGGGGTCATTGTCGGCGGGCAAATCGCGGGAGGGGCCATACACCCCTCTTTGGCACTCCCGGCGCTGTTTGCGATCGACGCGCAGGTTGGCTGCGACTTTATCCCCGTCGGTCTCTCCCTTGGAGAAGCCGAACCTGAAACGATAAACGCCGGCGTCCCGGCAGTACTCTTTTCGCGCCTGATAACAGGCCCAGCGGCGGTTTTGATAGCCTACCTTTTCAGCTTCGGTCTCTACTGATGACGCTCTTTAAAAAAGAAATTCAAGTAAACTATAAGACAACAATTACACAGTTGGGAAGGATGGCGGACGAAATCGCCCTCCGCGACATGCTGATAATTTTTAACGAGGGCGCGCCGGAGGAACTTGCAGAGTTTTCGGTGCTTCACACTCAGGCGGCGCTTACGCGGGACGTTAGCCCAGGCGACAAGGTGCT
This sequence comes from Synergistaceae bacterium, assembly GCA_031269875.1. Taxonomy (GTDB): domain Bacteria; phylum Synergistota; class Synergistia; order Synergistales; family Synergistaceae; genus JAIRNC01. The sequence continues at coordinate 17,940 of JAISYM010000030.1, read as the reverse complement.
TCTGGGCGACGGTGAATTCACTGTTACGGCGGTCGGGGAGAAGGCAAACAGCACGCTCAGAAAAATGGGTCACTGTACGTTTAAGTTCGGGGGAACCTCGGCTGCGGATCTTCCGGGACAAATACAGCTCGAAGGACGCGGAATGCCGAGCGTAAATCCCGGCGATCCGTTTGAGGTTCATTTTAAGGGCTGAATTTAACGCTTCATCCTTTGCGCATTTGATTTCAAATTGGCATTACTGTCAGAAAGAGGCGATTCGTTATGCTTGGCATGAATTATAGACTAATGGAACTCGAAAAATCCGGCGAGCCAATATTGACCGGCATCGTGGGGGCGGGACAGATGGGCAGGGGGCTCGTCGCTCAGATGATGTCCCTGAAGGGGATGCGGCCCGCGGTCGTATCCGACGTCGTGATCGGCAGCGCAAAGAACGCGTATGATCGCGCGGGACTTACGGATGGCAAAGACTACGATTTCGCCGCCACTGTAGAGGAGGGCAATCGACTCCTTAAGGAGGGCAAATTCGTCGTGACCGAAAACAGCGAACTCGCGACGAAATGCGAGGCCATCCGCTGCGTCGTGGACGCGACGGGCATTCCTGAAGCGGGGGCAAAGGCGGCCATCGACGCTATCAACAGTAAAAAGCACATCGTCATGCTCAACGTCGAAACGGACGTCTGCATAGGCCACATCCTCTATAGGCTTGCCACGAACGCCGGCGTAGTCTACACCGGAAGCGCGGGAGACGAGCCGGGTGCGGTGATCGAGCTCTTTGACTTCGCGGACGCGCTCGGTTTTGACGTGCGCGTCATCGGTAAGGGCAAAAACAACGCCGTCGATTACGACTGCACTCCCCTGTCCGTCGCGGAGGAGGCAAGGAGCAAGGGCGCCAGCGCCAAGATGATCTGTTCGTTCAAGGACGGTTCTAAAACAATGGTCGAAATGACCGCAATGGCGAACGCCACCGGCTTTTTGCCGGACATTATGGGCGCGCACGGCGCGTCCGGAAGCGTAGCGGACCTTCCTGACCTGCTCAGCTTAAAGAGCGAGGGGCGAGGCGGCATTTTAAACAGTTACAGGACGGTCGAATACGTCAACGGCGTCGCTCCAGGCGTCTTCCTCATCTTCGCGTCCGACCAGCCGGATATCAATCACGAGCTGCAATACGTCAGACTGGGCAGCGGCCCTAACTACGCGCTCTACAGGCCATACCACCTGACGAGTCTGGAGACTCCGCTGTCCGTCGCGCGAGCGTGCCTCGACGGAATGCCGACCATAGTCCCGCGTGCCGGCTTAGTCGCTGAGACAGGCACAATCGCGAAGCGAGATCTCAAGGCCGGCGAACGCCTGGACGGGATTGGCGGCTTCACAATTCGGGGGACGTTCATCTCCGCCGGAGAAGCAAAGGAGAAAAACGTCCTGCCTATGGGGCTCGTGGACGAGAATACTGTGATGAAAAACGACGTAAAGAGGGGTGCGCTTATAACCTACGCGGACGTAGAACTTGACCGGAACGCTATGATGCCGCATCTTAGAAAATTACAGGACACCCTCTTTTAGGGCAGCTGATATCAATTTATGCCAATTTGAAATCAATGGCCTGAAGGGTGAAGCGTTATACCCATTTGGTGGGGAGGGGCGCAGAGACGCGCCTCTCCGCTATTTTGTCAAAGCGGGAGTTCCTGAAATAAAGTGCGGTATCTATCGAGACCATAATAAAGTTCAGCGCGTACGCAAACATCAGCAAGCCTCCGACGCCCTCCAAAAGAATGGTCTTAGCCAAGCCTGAAAGGTATCCCACAAGAACGACGACAAGGAAGAAAATACTCTTTCCCTTCGCGGTCCTCGATTTCAATGACTTCAAAATAGACGCTGGCCACGCCGCCCCAAAACAGACGACCATAGCCAGCTCAAGAATTTTAGCTATCCCCGCGGTATGCATGATAGTTTTACCCTAACGTCAGGCGTTAGCAGCGGAGCGAATCAGGTATTCCCCAAGCTGAGGCATGGCGACATTGCCTCCGCTCAGAATGACGACCGCCTTTCCACCTTTAACAAACCCAGCCAGCGCGCCCGACAAAACAGCGGCGAGAGCCACGGCGCCTGTTGGTTCCGTAAGGAGCTTGCAACGCTCCAGTATCATGCGCTGCGCGTATAAAATTTCATCGTCTGAAACCTCGATCATTCCGTCGACGTACTTTTGCACCAGCGGAAACGTCAGTTCGCCCGGTATGGTCGTTCGGATTCCATCCGCAACCGTCACTATCTTATCGAGCGCCGTCCTCCTGCCGTTTTTAAAGGACAGGCCCGTACTGTTGCTGCCCGCCGGCTCGACACCGAAAATCTTTACGGCCGGATTCTTCTCCTTGACGGCGATGGCGATCCCGGAAATGAGACCACATCCGCCAGTCGGCGCAAGAATGACGCTCGCGTCCTCCAATTTCTCCATTATTTCGAGGCCGATAGTCCCTTGCCCCGCTATGACAAACGGGTCGTCATACGGGTGAACGAAGACAGAACCCCTTTCCATGCGAAGCTTTTCAGCAAAGGCAAGCCGTTCAGAAGAAGCAGAGCCGCAATATACCAAATTCGCTCCATAGCCCTTTATAGACGCCGCCTTTGCCTGAGAGCCTCCCTCTGGCATCACAACTGTCGCATCATATCCGCACTTGGCGGCTATATACGCGACGGCCTGACCGTGATTGCCGGACGACCCGGTAACGACGCCCCGCCGCCCTTCTTCAGGCGTGATCGACAATATCTTATTCGACGCCCCGCGTATCTTGAAGGACCCTGTTTTTTGCAGATTCTCCGTCTTGAGGAATACTTCAAACCCGCTCCATTCGCTGAAAGTCGTCGAATGAATCAGCGGAGTCTCATTAACCGCGCGCGAAATTCTCTCGCGCGCATCAACTACATCTTTTATAAGAACTGATGACAATGGCAAAACCTCACATCACATATATCGTGGGATGACGCTATTCTGCGTTACTGGAACTCTCGCCGCTGTTCGTGCCGCCGCCTTCGCTGCCCGTACTGCCGCCGCTGTTTGTCCCGCCGCTCTCGCTGCCGCTGCCTTCACTGGCGCCACCGTTCGTGCCGCCGCCTTCACTACCCGTGCCGCCACCACTGTTCGTGCCGCCGCTTTCGCTGCCCGTACTGCCGCCGCTGTTTGTCCCACCGCTCTCGCTGGTGGTATTCGAGTCGGCGTTTTCATTGCCATTACTCGAACCTCTGCCGGCCGTGCTGTTTCCGGCGGCGCTCGAAGCAATCGCGCTGGAACCGCCGGAGCCGGACGACGAAGCCCTCCTGGAGGACGGCGCACGGTCTCCGTTTCCGCCTCTTTCTTTTACATCAGGCGTATTTTGAGCCAGCAACTTCTCCTGCCTCTCCCTTTCCCTGACAGATGCGAACATTATCTCTTTCTGCAGCGACTGCACCTTTTCCTTCCCTGAGGCCAGTTTTCTTATACGAGCGCACAGCGCCGTTCCGCGGTCGGGCAGCAGTGAGGCCCGGACAAGCTCGGAGGCTTCGTGAAGGATGGACACCACAGCGTCAAAAGCATATCCGTTTTCAGCAAGCGTCGCGAACGTCGCCGCCGCCGTCTCCGCGACGAGTCCGGCGCGCACAGAACGCATCATCACTGTAGCCGTGTCCTGAAGTTTTTTATCCCCGTACACATTGTACGCGCAGCCCAGCGCCTTGCCCAGCGCCGCCCCGGTCTTTTCCGACTGAGCGATAAGCGCCGCGCTGTTCTCCGCTGAAAAGTACCGCGGCGTACTCAGCATCACGGTGCCTATAAAGACGTAGCGCTTTGCGACAGCGTCCGAGACGCGGCCCTGAACACCCACCGCCACCAGTGATTCCTTCATGCTCAGCTCGATGATGGACTCTATTTCAGAGGCCAAAACAAGGGAGGGAGTCAACAGGAAAGCGATTGCAAAAGATACGGCGAGAAAACGTCTTAACCGGGATATCATTTGTATACCACCCCCGCAAGGTTATCCCAGCGTTCCGCAACCTCGTTCGGAGAGTTTCCGGTCCTGATTTCGAGATACGCCATATGTATGGTAAGCAGTTCCAAATCCGTTCGGAGTTCGCCTATGGCCTCGACAAGCTCCCTGACCCTCAGCCAGTCGACGTCATTCTTGCGAAGCTCCTGGCCGACCGTCAGCCTGTACTGGCTTATGCTGTCGGTAAACGGCTGCTCCGACTCCAGGCTTTCGGCAAGGGCCGCGCCCGGGAGCGTCCGCGCCGCCCACATCGACGGCGTCGCCACCGCGACCGGGGACGCGTTTTTCGCGATTTCTTTCTTTATACCGCTTGTACCAACAAAGTGTCCCGTAAGGAAAAACATGGCGCAGACAGCGGCAGCAGCCGCGCGGAACGCGTAACGCTTCACCAGCGGGGAGGATATCAACCGGAGCGCAAAGGGAGCGCTGTCCCTAACGGACGGAACCGGAGGGCAGGAAGCGGCGGCGAGCCTTGCAGACATAATTATAGAGATGTCGCGAAACTCCACCAGCGTCTTTCGACATTCGGGACAGTGTTTCAGATGTTCCTTAATGAGTTCCAGTTCAAGAGGCGAACATTCACAGTCACAAGCCTTACTGAGCAGAGGCTCGCACTCAAAACAGGAAATTTTTCTCATCCTTTCGTCAGTTTTTTCGCAGTTCACAATATTTCTCCCATCCTCGTCATTTTCATTTTTAAAGCCCTTCTGCCTCTCAGAACGAGCTGCGCAAACGCGTCCGTCGTTATCTGGAGCATTTCCGCGCCCTCGCTGTAAGAGACACCGCCCGCTACGAGTATAAGGGCTTCTTTTTGCCTCGGCGGCAAAAGCGCCAACATTCTCTCAATATCGATACTGCTCAAGACCGACTCTTCCGGCGAATAACTCAGGCTCTCCGGGTGAGGGGCGGTTTCGTCGTCAATTATCTCCGTAAGGGAGTCTACCTGTTTGCCGCTCCTAAAGCGTCCGCGAACGATATTCCCCGCTATCCTGAAGACGAAAGCGCCGAACTTCCCCTCGGCTCTGTAGGCGGGCGCCGCCCTATACACCTGAATAAATGTCTCCTGAACGACATCCTGCGCTTCCTGCATATCGCGAAGCGACCTGAAGGCGTACGCCATGATCCTCTTGCACCAGAGTTCATACAGCCTGGCGAAGGAATCCTCGTCTCCCTCCGCAATCCGCGTCATCAACACATCCTCTTGCATTTGACAGCCCTTCCTTTTTAAGTCGGGGTCTTCATAAAGCTAAATGAAACAATTGCCCCAATAATTACGCGCTCCCGGCAAAAGTCGAAAAACGCGGCGAATTATTTGTGATCTTGGTCTTATTCTACACCATCTCTGAAAAATCCGCGAATTTTAAAATTCCCGCGTCATTTTTTGGCGTCCTAATACATTTTGCATATTGTAAGCTGGTTTATTTCCACTAGCGAGGTAGGTAATGCCGCAAACAGCAAGGCTGGCACGATCAAAGCATCCTGTTTGCAAAAACTGGCGAAAGGCTCCACCCAGCGTTCCCGTCGCTCAGGGCAAGGACCTTTCAAGATCTTCGGGGCTTCGCAGAAATATTGACGCGAAGCCTCCTTTTTATATAGTATAATCCGTATAATCACTATAATTGATATGGTTTAATTTGAGGTGATGAGATGCTGTACGGGGAAAATTCGCACGACGCTGTAAAGGGAAAGAACGGAACGTATCCGGATATAGAAAAAATCATAGACGCTTTCATAGTGCCGCCAAACGGGAAGGAGCGAAATATTCCGCTTCCCGATACCGACATGCCGTCGTCCCCGGAACTGGCCAGGATGATCGAACTGATTCGAGCCGTCATCTTCCCCGGTTTTTTCGGAACGAGCGGTATAGGCGAACAATCAATGCGTCACCACATGGCCTCAGGGCTGGACGATATATTTCGTATACTTGCCGAACAGATACGCCTCGGCATGTGCTTCATCGGGCGGGATCAAATCATTTCCTGCAACGAGTGCGAGAGCGACGCCCTTGACCTTGCGAGTGACTTTATGAAACACCTACCGGAAGTTCATAGCCTCCTGGACAGCGACGTGCTCGCGGCCTTCGAGGGGGACCCGGCGGCAAAGAGCAAGGCTGAGACGATATTCTGCTATCCGTCTATATACATAATGACGAACCACAGGATAGCGCACGAGCTGTACAAACTCGGCGTCCCTGTAATACCGCGGATAATCAGCGAGATGGGGCACTCGCGCACGGGGATAGACATTCATCCCGGCGCCGATATTGGCGAGGAGTTCTTCATCGACCACGGAACGGGAGTGGTTATCGGTGAAACCTCGATAATAGGCAGACGATGCAGGCTTTACCAAGGCGTCACCTTGGGCGCGCTCTCATTCCCTAAAGACGCGCTGGGCAACCCCATAAAAGGGCTGCCCAGACACCCCATCCTGGAGGACAGCGTGGTCGTATACGCTGGCGCTACAATCCTTGGCCGCGTCACAATCGGCGCCGGCTCTATGATAGGCGGCAACGTCTGGATTACGAGCGACGTGCCCAAAGGCTCCAAGGTTGTGCAGCAACATTCAACCACTCCGGCAACGACGGACCGAATGGAGGGCGCGTGAACCGCGCGGCTGTCTAAAAACCGAGCAGCCGCGCGGCGTGAAAGACGATAAACGCCCCGCACCATGCCGTGAGCAGCCAAAAGGCGATCGTTCCCCATATCCAGCGCGCGTTGCGCATTTCTCCGTTTGCCGACGCGACCGCCGCCATGCACGGCACCGAGAGCAGGTTGAACGTCATGAACGACAGCGCGGATGCGGGCGAAAAGCTAGCGACCAAAGCCGCCGCGAGAGCGCCGGACGCCGTTTCGTCCTCCAGCGCGTCGCCTTCGACTTCCGGGTTGTAGAGTACCCCAAGCGTCGAGACTACCATCTCCTTTGCGATGAGTCCGGTGACGATCGCGACCACGGCCTTCCACGCTTCAGGCGTCGACGCGAACCCGAGCGGTATGAAGATGGGAACGGCCAGCCGCCCCAACACGCCGACTATGCTGCCCGGGCTGTTCGGCTCGACCATGTCGAGACTGAAGTTGAAGTTCGAGAGGCACCAGATCACGACGGTCGCCCCCGCGATGATCGTAGTCGCCCTTATGACGAAGCCCCGCGTCTTCTCCCAGAGGTGAATAAGGAGATTGAGCGGTCTGGGCAGGTGGTACGCGGGCAGCTCCATTATAAATACCGAGGCCGCACCCCTCAGAATCGTCTTTCTCAATATAATGGACGTTACCACGGCGGCGGCGATGCCTATCGCGTATATCGCGAACACGGCATTTCCGGCGCTGCCCGGAAAGACAGCCGCCCCGAACATCGCCCATATAGGCAGTTTCGCGCCGCATGAGAAGAAGGGCATCAGCATGATCGTGAGCCGCCTCTCCTTTTCGTCGTCGAGCGTCCTCGTCCCCATCATAGCCGGCACGGAACAGCCAAAACCCATGAGCAGAGGCAGGAACGCTTTACCCGAGAGGCCGAAGCGGCGCAGCGGCCTGTCCATCAAAAACGCCGCTCTCGCCATATAACCGCTGTCCTCCATGATAGACAGGAATAAAAAGAGCATCAATATCTGCGGGAGAAAGCTTAAAACAGAGCCGACTCCGGCAAAGACCCCGTCCGCGACCAGCCCTTTCGCCCACGCCGACGCCCCGGCGGACTCCATCGCCCCGCCCACAGCGCCCCTGGCCCATTCCGTGAACGACCCCATCCATCCCTGCATCATCACACCCGGGGACGGAACGCCTCCGTCCGTGACGAGATCCGTAAATAAAAGCGGTTCCGCGAACGTCAGGTGAAAGACGAAATACATAAATATAAAAAAGATAGGCAATCCTAACAGTTTGTGCGTCAGAACGCGGTCAATCCTATCCGAAACGGACATCCCGCGCGCGCCTGGCAGCAGCGTGACGACGCCGCGGAACTTTTCGGTAATACCGCCGTATCGCGCGTCGGCCGCGGCAGCCTCGAAATCGTCCTCGAAAACCTCGCCCAGCTCGATCCTGCCCTTTATATCCTCTATTTCACCGGCAAGATCGGCTTCCCCTCGAGGGATATTTCCCTCTATGGCCTTCACCGCGCGGAATACCGGGTTCGTAAGGCCGCGTTCGCGGAACAGCCGCGCGATATCGCGAACCGCGTCCCCCATACATGAGTTCTCGATTATCGAAGAACCGTTTCTGGGTTTGCCGGCCGCCTCAGCCGCGGTCCGCATCAGTTCGTCTATGCCCTCGGAACGCAGCGCGCTGATGGAGACTACAGGCGCTCCCAGGCGCTCCGAGAGTTCCCTCGCGTCGACAGAGCCGCCGTTCTTCCTGAGGACGTCCGTCATATTGAGCGCCACGACCACCGGTATGTCAGACTCCATAATCTGAGTCGTGAGATAGAGATTTCTTTCGAGGTTTGTCGAATCGACGATGTTTATCACGAGATCGGGGCCGTCTTCCAGGATATAGTCCCTGGCTATCACCTCCTCAGGGGTGTATGGGGAGAGGGAGTAGATTCCCGGCAGGTCTATTATCTCGATCTTTTGAGAAACGCCGCTTCTGGGCGTCCCCTTGTAAACGCCCTCCCGGCGATCAACCGTTACCCCGGGCCAGTTCCCGACGTGGGCGGTACTGCCCGTCAGCAGGTTGAAAAGCGTTGTCTTGCCGCAGTTAGGATTGCCGGCTAAAGCGAACCTCACTTTTCGCCGCACTCCATCAAAACTGCCTCCACCTCGACCTTGCGAACAGACAGCTCGTAACCGCGTATCGTTATTTCCATCGGGTCGCCGAGCGGCGCCGCCTTTCGCATCGTGATCTCCGCGCCCGGCGTAATGCCCATATCGAACAACCGCTGCCTCTGAAGCCCTTTACCTGCCCCGGCGCCCGCGACTCGCACGACCGTGCCTGTCTCACCAGGAGTAAATTCATTCAAACATTTTCTCACACACAGTACCTCCATTTTCCCCGCGGGCGGCCGAAACCGCTCCCTATCGATCCGCTAAGATATCCCTCTTATCCTCGTGCCTCTCAAACCACTTCAAGGCATAGCTGCACGTAACGCGCGCCTTTTTTCCATCCCCCTTTATCCTGACGTACGCGGCCTCCAGCAGTTCAGCGGCCGCGCCCGCTCCCCGGAGAGAGTCATCGACAAACGTGTGGTCGATCTCCACTATGCCGTCACCAACCGGAGGGAATGTCACCTCCGCCACGAGACACCCGTTCTCGTCGTTCGCGTACACCCTGTTGTACTCGCTGATAAGTTTCACAGAATCACCCCACATAATTTCAGGCAAAAAACTCTAAAAGTGTTATAATAATAAAACACTTTTCCCCTTTTGGCAACACTATTTTGCGTAATTATTGATTCTAATGCTCACGCCTGGGATAAACAGCCGCAGCGGCGGTGGTTTATCCCAGGCGTGAGTTCTTCCCTTTGGGATCGATACCAAATTGCGATCAATGGGCTGTTTTTGATGTGGCTGGGCGGTCGTCCAAAGCGGCTCCACCACTTCACCCTTCAGGCCTTTGATTTCAAATCGGCACGGAGTTACAGGCTTTTCTGTTCCGGCAGGTCAAAGCCCATTCCGAGATAATGCGCGTCGCCAAGCAGGTTGAGCCTTGGCGGGCGCCCCTCGCGCAATTCCAGGACGGAGAGGCTGCAATTCGCTATGAGGACATTCCAGAAACAGGAAAGCGGCATATTCAGATAATGGAATATAATCATCTTGATCGGAACATCGTGGGACACGACGCAGACATCGCCCGAATATTTCGACGCGAGAAGGTCCGCCGCTTGGACGGCTCGCTTTTCGACATCGCGGAGAGACTCCCCCCTTGGGCCCGGCATGACTACGGTGTGAGGCTCTGTATGCCAGAGGTCGAAAAGCCTCGGCCATAGTTCGATTATCTCCTCCGTGAGGTGGGTCTCCCAATCGCCGTGGCATATCTCGGTGAGCCCGTCGAGTTCTTCTATGACGCCGCAGCCGCTCAGTTCCGCGATTTTCCGCGCCGTGACCGACGAGCGCTTGAGCGGGCTCGTGGCGACCGCGTCAAATCGTATGTTCTTCAGAAATTCCGCGACTTTGCAGCCTTGTTCATAGCCGCGCCGCGAGAGCTCCGTATCCGTCTGCCCCTGAAATCGCCCCTCGGCGTTCCACTCGCTCTCCCCGTGTCTTATCAAAAACAATCTCATTTTCCGGACTCTCCATTCAATTTTACTGTCGTGGCCCAGATCATATCCCCGTCCTTTTCCATCTGCGCCAAAACGTCGTCCGACACGTGGACGTCTATCTGCATTACCGCAAGCGCAAGCCCGCTCGACTCACGCCTGCCCAAATTGAAGTTCGCGATATTGATCGAGGAGTCCCCCAGAAGCTTGCCGATTTTTCCGATAACGCCGGGTCTGTCGTGGTTCTGAAATATGAGCAGGTTTCCGTGCGGCACGAAGTCCACCCAGTAATCGTTCATCTTGACGATATGCTGTCTGCCCTCTTCCGTGATCGTACCCGTGAGTGTCGCTGAGGCGTCCTGCGCAGTCACCTCCACCTCGATCAGGTTCCGGTACGCTTTCGACTCCCCTGTGCTCTCCTCGATGGATATCCCCCGCTCCTGCGCCAATATCGGCGCTATCATATAGTTGATATCAGGACCGAGCGCCGTTTCGAGCAACCCCTTTATGACGGCTATGGTGAAAGGTCTCATAGCGCCGCCGGGCAGATCGTCTTCGACGACGGCCTCACCCCTCAACATCACGCGGCACTTGTCCGGCGGCCCGCCGTTCTCCGTGAGCTTTCCCGCAAGTATGCCCATCTTCCGCGCGAGCCTGAGATAATTTTTCTGGATATCGGTGAGCTGCTGCTCCATAAATGGAAGGTTGACGGCGTGCTCGTAAGGTTCGCCGCGGAGCGCCGCAAGCATATTCGTCACCGCTATGCGCGCCACCTCAGTCTGAGCCTCGACCGTCGTCGCGCCCAAGTGAGGCGTCAAGACCACTTTATCCGCTATCTCGCTGTCAAAGAGCGGGTTGTCCGCGGACGGCGGCTCCTGCGTGAAGACGTCGAAAGCCGCGCCGGCAAGCCTTCCGTCTTTAAGGGCGGAAACGCACGCCGCTTCATCCACGATGCCGCCCCTGGCGCAGTTGATGATGTACGAGCCCGGCTTCATCGCCCTGATCATCTTTTCGTTTATGACGCAGTGCGTCTCCTTCGTGATAGGGACGTGAACAGTGGTGATATCGGCTAGAGAAAGAGCGTCCGCGAGATCGGTCACCTTCTGAACTCCGCCGCCTGACATCTTTTTATCCGAGACATAGGGGTCAAAACCGAATACCTCCATCCCGAACGCCCTGCATCGGTGCGCCACCTGCATACCTATCCTGCCCATCCCTATGACGAGCGCCTTTTTGCCGTTGAGCTGCCTGCCGGTAAAACGCTTTCGATCCCACTCTCCAGCCTTGAGAGACATGAAACCTTGCGGCGTCTTTCTGACGAGCGACAGCATGAGGGCCATTGTCTGCTCGGCGGCCGCCAATGTGTTGCCGGTCGGGGCGTTTATCACGACGATGCCGCGCCGGCTCGCCTCCTGGAGATCCACGTTATCCACGCCGACCCCGGCGCGCGCGATGACCTTGAGCCTCTGCCCGCGCTCGATCGCCTCCTTGTCGAGCGTCGTTGCGCTCCTCGTTATGATCGCGTCATACTCCCCAAGGATCTTATGCAGATCCTGCTTCGTGAGGCCGATTTTGACATCGAGTTCGATGTCCGGCGACTCCCTCAGGATTTTTAAGCCTTCGTCGCCCAGCGCCTCCGGTACCAGAACCTTGAATCCGCTCATCCTACTCACCCTCCCAGGCTTCAAACGCTTCTTTCATGAAGTCGCCGCATCCGGCCCTGTTAGAACCCAAAGCCGCGTAAAGGCTTCCGAGCGCAAGCGATATCTCCGGCCACCTCACGTCATGGTAGTGCGACATTCTTATGATCTTCCCCTTCAAATCGGCCTGCCCCCCCGCCGGCTCGACGCCGAACGCCTTGAGCGCCTTCGATACGGCCGGGATATCCCCGGAAGGCAGCGAAAAGGCGGTAACGCCGGGCGAGCGGAAATTTTTGTCCTTCACGAGCAGGCTGAAACCGAGCGACTCTATTCCGGCGGCGAGCGAACGAGCCGCGCGGCGGCGGAGGTCAAACCAGCCGTCAATCAAAATTTCGTCGAGCGCCTCGTCCAGAGCGTAATAAAGCGATACGGGCGGCGTGTACGGATTTTCCGGCGCATCCTTGTCGAGTACCTTCCTCTGGCGTTCGAGGTCAAAGTAGTAGCTCTGACACTTCCTCTCCTTAACGGTTTTCCACCCTCTCTCGGAGAGCCAGACAAGCCCCAGTCCGGGCGGCGTGAGCAGTCCCTTCTGTGAAGCCGTCGCAAGCCCGTCTATACCCCACTCCTCTGGAAAACAGGGCATAGCCCCGACGGAGCTGACGCCATCGACTAAGATAAGGGGGCGCTTCTCCTTGGGAATGGCGGCTATTATTCTGTCGATTGGGTTTAAAACCCCGGTAGATGTCTCGTTCTGGGTGAGAAAGAGGACGCCGCAATCAGGATTGCGCTCGACCGCTTCGGCAACCATCTCAGGCGTAACGCCCTCACCGAGGGCTGCGTCGACATTCACGATATCAGCGCCGTAAAGCGCCGTTATCTCGCGGAAACGATCGCCGAAAACCCCGCATGAGACTGAGAGAACCTTTACGTCCGGCCCCGTGAAATTAGCGGCGAGCGCTTCTAAAGCCCCGGTTCCCGAGGCTGGGAACAAGACGGTCCTCCCTCCGCTTTTTAAAAGCCGCGCCAGTTTATCCTCTATGGAGAGGAACATGCTGGAGAATTCACCGCCCCTATGGCCTATAAGCGGCTTGGCCTGGCTCCTCGATACCTCGGTAGATACTGGAACCGGTCCGGGCGTCATCAGGTACCTGTTCATACAAAAAACCTCCCTAGCGTGATAGTTTTGGCTTAAATTCGCCATTATAAAAAAAAGGCGAGGCCCCTTTCGGTACCTCGCTTCGTAAACTCGATGAAATTTCTTCTTTTAATCGAGCGGATAGTCAGATTAAGCTTTTCACTTTGAATCAAACCCTCCGAGGCGAGAACCGTGCATGAGCCGTATTGCTCCGCAAGAAGCTCCGGAGCAACTGGAGGAGAACCGTCCTATGCCGATACAAATAACGAAGAACGATTTATGATCCAATTTAAACAACTTCTTCCCTCCGCAGAAAAATCCGATTTTATAAAAAGCGGCCTGATGTAATACAAAAACTTTTACAAGAAAAGACCGCCTTGCCAGACAGCTATCTTACCTGAACAGCTTGAACGATGAACTTATACCATCAATCGATCGGTATGTCAACCTTCCGCGCGGCGCTTTCCCGAGGAGAAGAGAGCTTTCCTCACCTCGCACACCGCAAGCGGTAAGAGCGAGAGCGCTATCACAATCCCCCACTCCGCGGCGTTCATATTACTCAGCTTAAACGCCTTAGAGAGGAACGGGACGTACAATACGGCCAAGACGCAGAGCGTTGAGGCGATGAGCGCTTTGACCATATACGGGTTACTCAAAAAACCGACCTTAAAGAGCGAGTGGCTAGACCTGACGTTCATGGCGTGAACGAGCTGAGAGAGGGCCAATACGGAAAAGCACATCGTCTCGCCAAGCTCTATTCCGATGTTTGGAAGAAAACTGCCGCGCGTTCCGATATAGTAGGCGATAAGCGTGAGGAGACCGATCAGCGTGCCCTCTATGACCGTAGCCGTTCCGATTCCGCCAGAAAAAAGGCTCTCATCCTTCTTTCGCGGCTGTCTGTTCATTATTCCCGGCTCGATCATCTCCATCCCGAGCGCCAGTGCCGGGAAACTGTCCGTCACGAGGTTTATCCAGAGGATCTGTATCGGCAGCAGCGGCGACTTCTGCCAGAGCAGCATCGCCGCGAACACCGTGATTATTTCGCCCAAGTTGCAGGAGAGGAGAAAGCGGACAGCCTTGCGGATGTTGTCGTAAATTCCGCGCCCCTCCCTTATCGCGGAAACTATCGTGGCAAAATTATCGTCCGTCAAGATCATATCGGAAGCGCCTTTCGCAACGTCAGTCCCGGTAATGCCCATCGCACAGCCTATATCGGAGGCCTTCAAGGCAGGGGCGTCGTTCACGCCGTCCCCGGTCATGGCGACTATCTGATCCTTTTTTTGCCACGCCTGCACTATGCGTATCTTGTCAGACGGCGAAACCCTCGCGTATACCCTGTAACGCTCCACGCTTTCGTCAAGCTGTTCGTCCGTCATAGCTGCAAGCTGCCGCCCCGTAAGGGATTCGCCCTCATCGTGGAGTATCCCGAGCTGTTTCGCGATAGCGGACGCGGTAACGACGTGGTCTCCGGTAATCATGACGGTTTTTATACCGGCCCCTACACATTCCTCGATAGAATCCTTGACCTCCGCGCGCGGAGGGTCGATCATGCCGACAAGTCCGACAAGGTCAAGTCCCGTCTCCAGGTCATCAGGCCCGTATTTTTCCGGAAGCGCCGCGATCTCCTTGCATCCGACAGCAAGCACCCTGAGCGCGTCCTGGCTCATTTCATCTCCCGCCGCCGCCGCCGAGTCGATATCGCCGGAAATACACTTCGCGTAGAGTATATCGGGCGCGCCTTTGACGATTACGGTATATTTCCCGTCAATCATATTGACTGTCGTCATCAGCTTCCTGTCGGAGTCAAACGGTATTTCGCCCACCCTTGGACATTCGGACAAAAGAGCCTCTTTAGTCATCCCCGCCCGCAGAGCTGCCGCCACGATGGAGGTTTCAGTCGGGTCGCCGATATGTTTTTCCACTCCATCCTCGATCTCGACAGTCCCGTCGGTGCAGAGAGCGCCGAGTTTGAGGAGGCGCGCCGTCTCATTTCCGGCGTTTCCATCCCATCCTAAGGGCCTTATCGCCCCGTCTGAAAAAACTTTGACCAGCGTCATGCGGTTCTGAGTCAGAGTGCCTGTCTTATCCGAACAGATAACAGTCGTGCTGCCAAGTGTCTCGACCGCCGGCAATCTCCTGATAATCGCGTTTTTTATGACCATCCTGCGGACTCCTATCGCAAGCACGATCGTGACTATCGCAGGCAATCCTTCCGGAATGGCGGCGACGGCAAGGGATACCGCCGTCATAAACATTTCGATGATGTGAAGTCCGCTCATAATGCCCACGAGAAATATTACGGCGCAAATCAGGAGGGCTATCACACCGATATATTTTCCAAGCTGAGCGAGCTTTTCCTGCAAAGGAGTATCGCCCTCCTTGCTGGAAGCGATCATTGAGGCTATCTTCCCCATCTCAGTATCCATGCCGGTTGCGACCGCTACGGCCGTCCCCCTGCCGTAAGTGATAGAGTTGCCGGAGTAGAGCATGTTGGTGCGTTCGGCCAGAAGAGCCGATTCCGGAACTTCGTCAATGGCGCTCTTTTCCACCGGCATGGACTCGCCCGTCAGAGCCGACTCGTTGCTCTTCAGGGAGGCCGACGCCACCAGCCTGCAGTCCGCTGGTATCACGTCGCCGGCTTCGAGAAGAATTACGTCTCCGGGCACGACTTCCGCCGATTGAATCACCTTTGCCGCGCCGTCACGGCGCACTTTGACCTGCGGCATGGACATCTTCTTCAGCGCTTCGAGCGCCGCCTCGGCCTTACTCTCCTGTATCACGCCCAAAACGCCGTTCACGAGGATTATGAGAACTATCACTATCGGCTCTATCCACTCGGCCTCCTGCCCCTTCGACGCGTGGTAAGCGCTCAAGGCGAGAGAGATACCAGCCGCTATGAACAGTATGATGATCATCATATCCTTGAGTTGATCGATGAAGCGCTCTAAAAATGTCCTGGGCGGTTTTTCATCGAGTTTGTTGGGGCCGTATTTCTTCAGCCTCTCCTCGGCGGAAATCCCGGACAGACCTGTTCCAGGATCGACGTCAAAGGCCGCCGTGACAGCTTCAGTAGACTCGGCGTACCAGTTTCTCTCTGTCATCTTTATTCACCATCCTTTTTGGATCGCAATATAAACGAAAAATAAATATCAAAAAAAGAACAAGGCGACGCACCATGCCTCGGAACCACAGGCCGGTTTGTCACCTTATTATCACGCATTATTGAACAGCCATAACACTATGCCTCGCAGGACAGAAAATCAGTGAAAACGCAAGTGGTATCACCGCCTGAAATGTTTTAACGCTTAGAGAACTGCCTCTTCCCGCGCGCGCCCTTCTGACCGAACTTTTTGCGCTCGACCATGCGCGAATCGCGGCGGAGCATGCCGGCGCGCTTCAGCGCCGGACGGCTGTCCGGGTTCAGTTTCAGTATCGCGCGCGCAATTCCCATGCGAATAGCGCCCGACTGCCCCGTAAGCCCGCCGCCGTGGGCATTGATGATGATATCGACCCTGCCCTCCACGCCGGCCACTTTCAGGGGTTCCATAGCCTGCGTCTTCCAGAAGAAGCGGGGCAGATAATCGTCCACTTCTCTGTCATTTATTGTCACACGACCGTTGCCGACCCGCAGAAGCACGCGCGCTACCGCGTTCTTGCGGCGACCGGTTCCCCAATAATTCACCACGGAATCCAACATGCTCTCTCCTCCTACCACTTAAAGGCGTCCACTGCCTCAGGCTGCTGCGCCTTATGCGGATGGGCCGCGCCAGAGTATACTTTCAGCTTCCTGTACATAGACCTGCCGAGCTTCGTCTTCGGGATCATCCCCCAGACCACTCTCTCAATCAGTCTGCCCGGGTGCTTGTCCAGAACTTCAGCGTATGTCCTGGTCTTGAGTCCGCCGGGATAGCCGCTGTATCTATAGATCTTCGACTGTGTCATTTTCTTGCCTGTCAGGGCGACTTTGTCCGCGTTAATGACGATGACGAAATCACCTGTATCGACATGCGGCGTATACGAAGGCTTGTGCTTGCCCGTAAGAATACGCGCTACCTGCACAGCCAGGCGGCCAAGGTGCTTATCGGCGGCGTCTATCACATACCACTTACGCTCTACCTCCTCACGCTTAGCCACATATGTGCGAGTTCCTATCATTATAAACTTCCTCCTCCTCTAAAAACGCCGCCGTAGGGGTAGCGGCGAATAAAGAACACCTAAAGAAAAGCCTTGGAATTATATAGCAGCTATTCGAGGCCGTCAAGCGCGCTAACCGCAACTTAAACCACAGGTTCCGAATCAAGTTTCTAAAACTCAACAGCAAACCTCGAAAAAATGAGCCCAAAAAGCTCAGCCTCGACGTTTTTTGTCTTGCGACACGCACTAACTGCTCTTAAAAGCACAAGTTATTCAGCACCGGAGATTTTTTCTCTCCCTTGCGCTTTCCAAACTGTCGGAAACACCCCTCATTTTAGGAAAGGACTGTATCGTTTCAAACTGGAACAATTTTCAATAACTTGCGTATTTCACATCTTTTTCCCAATATAAAATACATATCCATAATACTGTTTGTATTTTGAATACAAGTCTGCTTCACGCATCATAAATGAAATCATATTCTCAACGGTTTTATTGCCTGCATGTTTTTTCAAGAATTCCTCTTGCCTTGCTTTTTGCGGAATAAAATAATTGTCTATCCAACAACTTTCAGGCAGCGTAAATGCGGCAACAGGAATATAACCAGTTTTTTGCATGATGGAAATATTATGCCCTATTGTGCCAATTTCAGGAACTGCGTCTACCCACCACTTCTCAATTTCAGCAGGACGCTCATCGGTAAACCATGACTCATATGTTACGGCAATATAACCATCCTTTTTGAGGAACTTCTTCCAGTGAGTTAAGCCTTTTTCAAAACCTATATTGGCAATAGCCCCCTCAGACCATATAAGGTCAAATTCATCATTCTGAA
>JAISYM010000146.1 GCA_031269875.1 Synergistaceae bacterium | reverse complement strand
CAGGGCATCGGCGCGGGCTTCGTACCGCGAATCTACGACATCGGGATCGCCGACGAAATATACAAGGTGAGTTCCGGTGAGGCGATAGACACGTCCCGGACGCTCGGGCGCAGCGAGGGGCTGCTCGTCGGCATCTCGTCCGGCGCGGCCGCGTTTGCCGCCGTCCAGATCGCCAAACGCCCGGAAAACGCGGGCAAAATCGTCGTAGCCCTCCTGCCGGATACGGGAGAGAGATACCTGTCGACAGCGCTGTATCAATACGAGGAAAGTTTATGAATATTTTCTTAAATAATTTGCGAGATTTGGGCGAGAGAGGTGTTTTACTTGGCGTCTTTTGTTGAAAAACCACGTTCAGCCTGCGCCCTAGCGGGGGCGCTCAGCGCAATCAGCGCGCTCCCCGGCGTAATCCCTATTGTCCACACCTCTATGGGGTGCGGCGGCAATTTGAGCGGAGCTAACTCGTTTGGTTCCGGCTATTGGGGGGCCGGGTATTGCGGAGGCGCAAGCATACCGACGAGCGCCATCACGGAAACGGAGATAGTCTTCGGCGGCGGCGAAAGGCTGCGGGAGGAGATAGAGTCGACACTGGAGCTGATCGACGGGCAGCTTTACATTGTCGCCACCGGTTGCATGACGGAGATGATCGGGGACGATACGAGAGGCGTGGCAAACGATTTCACGGCGGAGGGCAAGCCGGTCATATCGGTCAGCACCCCAAGTTTCAAGGGGGACTCTTACTCGGGCTATGAAATAGTGCTGAACGGGATATTCAACGGATACCTGAAAAAAGCGGAGAAGATAAACCCGAAATTGATCAACATCTTCGGCATTATCCCCGCCTACGACCCGTTTTTCAGGGGCGATTTGGAGGAGATTGCGCGTCTGATTCGCGCGCTGAGGCTCGAGGCAAACACGTTTTTCACGCCGGATCAGACGTTTGAAAACGTGAAGAGCGCGCCATCCGCCGCGCTCAACATCGTATTTTCACGCGTATGGGGAACTTCGTTCGCGGAGGAGTTCAAAAAAACGCACGGCACGCCGTACTGGGCTACGGAACTTCCCGTCGGCCCGGAGGCCACAGACGCGTTTCTGTCCGGCCTGGCCGTGAGAGCGAAAGTGCCGAAACGACGGGTTAAAGAGGTGATAGAGAGGGAGAATGACATTTATTACGGTTATTTTGAGCGCACCGCCGATGTGTTTTGCGATTCCGACTTTAAATATTACGCGGTTACTGTGACAAATTCCAATTACGCCATTCCCGTGGCTCGCTACGCTCAGAACGAACTTGGCTGGGTGGTTTTGGACGTATTCGTGACGGATCAGCTTCACGACTTTCAAAAAAACGCTCTCCAAGGCGCTTTTAACGAGAGCGGGCTGAATTACGCCGATCTCCTGTTCGAGACCGACACCAGCGCGATTGCCCGCGCCGTGACAGAGCGCCGCCCGCTGAACAGGGGCGAGCGATATTTCGACGCTTACAGCCCTCTTTTCATATTGGGCAGCTCCCTCGAAAAGGCTATGGCGCAAAAACGCGGCTCCGCTCAACTTTCCATCAGCTTTCCCGCGTTCAACCGGATGATCGTCGACAGAGGCTACGCCGGTTACAGAGGCGGACTGCATCTTTTCGAGGATATTGTGGGCTCTCTCGTATTTCCAAAGGGATAGGAGGATGCCAATGTCATATTACGAACAAGCTATACCACCTGTTCGGGATCAGCGGCTCAAGATCGCCGACAGCTTTGCCGGGAGCGCGTGCGAGATGCTCGAATGCGCGAAATCCGGCTGTATGTTGAACCGCAGCCGCCTTTTCTGGCAGACCGGGGCGTGTCAGATGGCGCTTACGCTGATGATGGCCGCTACAGTTGAGAGATGCGCGATTGTGATGCACGGGCCGATAGGCTGCGGGTCGCAGCTCCACGCGCTATCTGTGCAGTCCGGCAAGGGAAAGGCCAAGAGAGGCAAACAACCTGTCCCTCCGGTATGGCTTTCCACAAACTTGCAGGAGAGTGACGTAATAGGAGGGGGTGAGCTCAAACTTAGCCGTACCATAGAATACGCCGACCGCGAGTTCCGGCCCCAGATAATATTCGTCGTCTCCACCTGCGCCCCGAATATCATCGGGGACGACGTAGAGGAGATAGTGCGGAAGGCTGGCGAATTTTCCGCCGCGCATGTTGTGAGCCTGCACTGCCCAGGCTTCAAGTCCCGCGTTGTCGCAAGCGCCTACGACGCCTTCTACCACGGACTGCTCAGGCATCTGCCGCTCTCGCCGGAGCCGTGGCGCGACTTCATACCGCACGCCGCAGACGGACAGGGCGATATCGAGCAGTTAAAGTACGAGCATCTCAAATCGAGAACTCTAAACCTCTGGAACGCGACCTCCATAGGGCCGGGCGACGAGGAAGAACTTATCCGTCTATTGGGCGCTTTGGGGCTGAGGGTTCGGATGTTCGCCGAGTACTCGAACGCGGACGAATTCAGGCAGATCAGCCAGGCCGCTCTGAACGTCAGCATGTGCAGCGTACATGACGATTACATGCTGTCGTTCCTCGAGGAAAAATTCGGTACCCCTTACATGATAGCCGGGATGCCGATAGGGTTCGGCGACACCCGCCAGTGGCTCAAATCCATCGCGGCGCGTTTTGGCTTGGAGGATGAGGCCGACCGTCTGGCGGACTACGAGGAACGGCGTGTCAGGGAGGCGATAGCGCCGTTTTTACCCAAAATACAGGGCAAACGCGTCCTGCTGTGCGGCGGCGTCGTGCGCGTCGGCTCGGAGGCCATCTTCCTCAAGGAGCTGGGGATGGAAATCCTGACGTTCCGCGCTTATCACTACGACAATGGGGCGGAGAAAATATACGAACGAGTCGCGGAGGAATTTCCGGATACCAGGATAGCCGTGAGCAACCAGATTTTCGAGTTCTGCAATCAGATCAAGAAGCTCAAGCCGGATCTCGTGATCTCCCATAACGGAACGCAGGGAGTGCTGGCAAAACTCGGCGTGCCATCCGTGCAGCTCTTTGACGTCGACCGGTCCTTTTTCGGGTACGGCGGCATTTTCTCCCTGCTGCAGCGCATCGTCTTCGCGTTCAGGAACACGTCTTATCAAAAACGCCTCAGCGAACACGTAAAGTTTCCATATCGCGAGTCGTGGTACGAAAAGGACGCTTTTCACTACATCAAAGACTAGGAGGTCTTTTATAATGAAAAAATACGCAGTAGTTTTGACGCTTCTGATCGCTTCACTTCTCGCGCTGTCGCAGCCGAGGGAACTTTCGGCCGCGGGGAGCGCCGTCGATCTCAGCAGTTTCTCCAAATTAAGCGACGCCGAATACGAGGCCGCGTACAAATCAGAGCCGGCGTCAAAGCGCGTCATCAACATCGGTTATGACGGAGGGCTGTGCCAGGCCTCCATACCGATCGCCCAGAACAAGGGCTTTTTCGCGGCCGAGGGGCTGGAGACGAAGCTCACCCGCTCCGAATCGCCCAGAGACGCCATCGCCGGCGGAAAGATCGATACTTCCGCCGGAATGATCGCCGCCTGGCTCAAGCCGATAACGAACGGCGTGGACATCGTGTTCACGGTAGGGCTGCATACCGGATGCGCGTCCGCTATAGTCCTGGCCGACTCTGACATAAAATCGTTCGACGATGTCAAGGGCGATACGATAGCCATCAACGGCGGCATCGGAGGGGTGTACCACAATATCGCGTTCCGCTTTGTGGCTCACGACGGCTTCAAGGCGGCGGACTTCAAATGGAAGGATTTTCCAGCCGATCAGAGCCTTCTCGTATTGCAGCGCGGGGAAGCGAAGGTCGCCGTGCTGTCCGACCAGCTCGCCGAGAGATGGGTTCAGGAGGGTAAGGCCCGCCGCATCCGCTCGCTCACGTTCGACAAGGATTTCGTCAAAGAATCCTGCTGCGTTATGGGCATCTCCGGCAAATTCCTCGCCGAAAACCCCGTCACGAGCGAAAAGATCACGCGCGCTATCTACAAGGCCAGTCTCTGGCTGAACGAGAGCGAGGCAAACAGGCGCGAGGCCGCGAAAATACTCCTCGACGGCGGCCACATCAGCGGCACGCAGGAGTACGCGCTTGACCTGCTTAATATGTACCGCTTCGGGCTCGACAACGCTACCACAGAGAAATCGCTTTACGACTCGGTGGACGAGTACAAGGCGCTTGGCGTCCTCGACGAGAAGGTAAACCCGGACGAGTTGAAGGCCATCGTATGGAGGCCCTTAGACCTCGAAAGGATAACGAAGAAGTAAAGATGACGGGCAAAACGGCCTCCCTGCCGCCTGTTCCCACAGCAAGCGGACAGCCCCTCGAAAGCCGCGCTCCCACCCCTTGGGAGCTGCGGCAGATCGAGGCCGCCCCAAAATCCAAGAGCCGCGCGGCGGCGGATCGGGTGATCTGCGCGCTGCCGCTCTTTATGGCCGCAATCGTCCTCATTCAGTACAAGTTAACGCCAAACCTCGCCGACGCCGCGACTACGAATATTTATACCGGCTTTATCCTTTTGATGGCGTTCCTTGTACTCGTCAAATTTATCAGGTCGATTTTCTCGAAAAAATCTTTCGAAAATCTGTTGGAAAAAGCGCCTCTTTACACGGCCGGTTTCCTTCTGTCCGCTCTTTACGACTACGCGACGCTCAAGACCGGGATTCTGCCATTGCCGTATTTCCCCTGGCCGGATCGCATTTTAAACGGTATTTACGAGGACAGGGTACTCCTGCTCGATTGCATAAAAAATTCCCTCATCCTACTATTCTCCGGTTATTTCGCCGGCGCCGCGACAGGGCTCTTGACCGGGCTTTCCGCCGGACTGTCGCGGAGGGTGCGCTACTGGATCCTGCCGATGATACAGATATTGGGGCCGATACCGTCAACGACGTGGCTCCCCATCATCCTGATCGTAGCCGCCTCGCTCTTCGGCGGCAGCGTGTTCCTGATAGCCTTGGGCGTGTGGTACCCGGTGACGATGACTTCGATGCAGGGCGTTTTGAACATCCCAAAGGCGAATTTCGAGGCGGCGAGTATCTTAGGCGCAAGTAAGCTGCGATTGCTGTTCGGCGTCGCGCTGCCCGCCGCCATGCCGAACATATTCCAGGGCCTTACGCAGGGAATGAGCGTCGCCTGCACCGCGCTGATGGTCGCTGAGATGATGGGCGTGGAATCGGGCCTCGGCTGGTATATCAACTGGCAGAGGGGCTGGGCCGAGTTTGCCAAGATGTACGGGGCCGTCATAGTCATCTGCGTAACGTTCTCCGTCGTCAACTTTATCTTGAACTTCATCAAACGCAGGGTACTGCGCTGGCAGGAGGGACAGTGGAATTGACGACGCCGGCGGGACATATCTCCATCAAAAACGTGACTAAAATTTTCGCGAGAACGGATTTGAACTCGACCCTGGTAGCCCTCGAGGGCGTAAATATGGAGGTGCGGCCAGCGGAGTTCATATCCATAGTGGGAACTTCCGGCTGCGGGAAGTCGACGCTCCTGCGCATCATCGCCGGGCTCGAAACCGCCACGTTCGGCCAAGCGTACTGCGACGGCGAGCCCATCTCCGGCACGAATCCGAAAAGGGGCCTCGTATTCCAGGAACACTCCCTCTTCCCGTGGCTCTCCGTGCGCGACAATATAGCGTTCGGGCTCCGCGCCGCCGGGAGTTACAAATCAGGCGCGAAACTGGTGGAAGGGCTGATTTCCATAGTGGGCCTCTCCGAGTTCGCGGACTCCTATCCACACCAGCTCTCGGGCGGCATGAGGCAGAGGGTGTCGCTCGTGAGGGCGCTCGTGGTCAGGCCGGATGTCCTCCTGCTCGACGAGCCGCTAGGCGCGCTGGACTCCTTCACCAGGATGAACATACAGGACGAACTCCTGAAGCTTTGGAACGAGCACAAGAATACCATGATACTCATAACCCACGACGTTGACGAGGCGATATATCTCTCGCAGCGCATCTACATAATGTCGCCGCGGCCCGGAAGAATCGCCCGCGAGATACCTCTGCGTATGTCTTACCCCAGGAACCGCGGCTCGTCGGAATTTGTCGGCGTGCGGAACGAGATACTGCGGAGGCTCGATTTCGCCAAGGAGGAGCAGGAAGAATATAACTTGTGATTTAGAAACAAAATAATGTAATGGGAGGGATATCGATGCGGGTCGCGGTCGCTACAACTGACGGCATGGTGATCTCGAAACATTTCGGGAAGACGCCCGAGTTCTGCATAATAGACATAGACGAGTTCTCCGGAACATGGAAAATCACGGAGCGCAGGGTAAACTCCCCCGCCTGCCGCGAGGGTGAGCACGACGACCGCGCCTTTGAAAAAAGCGCCGACGTCGTAGCGGACTGCGATACGGTCTTTGTATCCAAACTTGGCCCGCGCGCCAGGATGGCGCTGGAGCGGAGGGGGATACAGGTTCTGGAGATATTCGGATTTATCGACGAAACCCTTGAAAAATATATCGACTACCTGAGAAAAAGCCGCCCAAAACGCCCGAAACACAGGGACGTAATGACGGAACACCCCTGTTTCTCGGATGGCTCGCAAAAACGCCGTGGGCGGCTTCATCTCCCCGTCAGCAGAAGCTGCAACATTCAGTGCAGGTTCTGCGTCAGGGCGCTCAATAAGAACGAAAACAGACCGGGCGTGTCGGGCGGGATACTGCCCGCGGGCGAAGCGGTGGAGACCGTTTCGAAAGCGCTATCGCTCTGCCCGGAAATAACCGTCGTCGGCATCGCGGGACCGGGCGACGCCTTGGCATCGCCGGAGGCGATAGAGGTATTCAGGCTCGTGCACGAGAAATTCCCGAATTTAATAAAATGCCTCAGCACAAACGGGCTCGCGCTGCCCGGCAAAGGCAAAGCGCTCGATGACGCGGGCGTCAGGTCGGTAACGGTCACGGTGAACGCCGTCGATCCCTTCATTGCCGACGAGGTTGTCTCTCACATAGTCTGCGACGGGCAAGTCATGCGCGGGACGGAGGCCGGCAGGCTGCTGATAGAACGTCAGCTCTGGGGAATCCGCGAAGTTTCCGACATCGGGATGATCGTCAAGGTCAACACGGTGCTGATACCCACGATCAACGACAGGCACATAGAAGAAATCGCCCAGGCCGTAAAGGAGGCTGGAGCGTCGATGCACAACATCATCCCGCTTATCCCTCAGCACGAGCTGTCGCACATACCGGCCCCAACCTGCGAGGAACTGGGCGCGGCCCGTGACGCCGCGGGAAAACACCTCACGCAGTTCCGTCACTGCCAGCACTGCCGCGCCGACGCCTGCGGCGTACCAGGCAAATCCGACTTCAGCGGCTCTCTCTACGCCGGACGCATCCTGGAGACATTCTCACACGGGTAAAATCGTAGGGGACGCATTACCCGCCTGCACCCAAAAACGCCGATACGGTCGTGCGGGCACGCACCCGCACCGCCCCCCCGAAAACGCCGCAGGACAACGGGACGCCGTGGCGGCGTCCCCTACGGATAAACGATCGGAAAATATGCCGTCATGCCGGACCATGCCGGACACGCAATTCGCACCCGAAAATGCCGCCGATACGGTTGCGGGGCACGCATTGCGCGACCGCCCACCCGCCCATCCCTCCCGATAGTAATTCCACTATAAATTAGCACTATACCCATCATGCGAAAACCAATTAGCTATATCTGATTTCGTAAAGCTGTCGAGTGCTGTTTTCATGCTTTTAACCATCTCGTCATAAGTTGCAGCCTTTATAGCAATCCCACCTGCAATTAGCAGTGATCATATAGTCTATATGTGGCTGTCACTGATTTTCCTTATACAAACGTCGCTAACTTCAAGTGGAATTGCTATAATTTCCGTAACACAGACTTCATCTTTGACCAACTCATTTCAATGGGGTTTAGGTCTGGGCTGTATGGCGGCAGGAACATAACACTTGCGCCTTTTTCGTAAATCGGGTCGAGCGCACCCTTTACTTTATGGGA
>JAISYM010000075.1 GCA_031269875.1 Synergistaceae bacterium | reverse complement strand
AATTTTTAATACTGGGAGGGGTTGCAATTAAGCGTAAGATATATAAAGCCGGTCGGGAAGGGGCTGAGCCATGATGAACGAGCGAAAGATGAATAAGAACAAGGGGTCGTCAACACTTTTTCGGACAGAAAGTTAAGGAAGTGCTGAATAAATCGGTATCAAAGCAGTCTTGTGAGACTTCAAGTATTTATTTAAAAATATATGATTACATGATAATACATATTCGAGCTTATAAAACTGAGTCAGGCTGTAGGGCAATCGATGAGCAGACAGAAAACATTCACCGATTTTGAATATGCTAACAGAAAAAAGACGAGGCGGCGTGAAGATTTTTTAAAGAAGATGGACGAGATAATCCCCTGGGAGGGATGGGTCGCGGTAATTCGGCCCTATTACCCGGAAGGGAAGCGGGGCAGACCGCCGCTTGGCATAGAGACTATGCTGAGGATGTATCTTTTGCAGGCGTGGTTCAATATGTCCGATGAGGCGGTACGATAGTGGACGCCACGATAATCCGGGCGGGGAAGTTATGAGTGCGTTGGGCGGGAGCGTGTCCAAAAGGCGCGAAAAAGATGATAGAGGCGAGAAAAGGGGCGTTTTTGAGCGCTAAAACAGCCCATAGATAATCGGAATGCCTCTCGCTGATGAAATTTTGAGTGCGAGGTGAGAAACTGAACTCTTAAGGCGATTTATTCAGCGTTCCTTAATGATGGCGCTAAATCCAGTGATAGCATGACTCCTTGAAGAAAAGGACTTTCAGTCAATGGGCGAAAAGGCATTATCTCATAAATCCAGAGATATAAACGCTCTACAGAGATTTAAACTTCATCAATCTGCGGTTTGAGACCCATGATTGTCAAAATTTCACTCGTCACGCTATATATGAACTTGTTGGGGTCGCTTGATATTAATCTTTCCCTAATAGAAAGCCATCGGTGGAAGATTTCTTTAAGTAATCGGGAAAAAAAATCCAAATATGACGTACCATATCAAAAAACCTAGCAAATTACTATTTACCATGTAATTTACAAATTCATGTTTTAAAATCAAGTCTTCGCCGGTAAAAATTTTCATAAATACATTGAAAATAAAATAAAAAGAAGATAATATAAAGAAATATGCGAATAAGAATGAGTGGAAAACCGGTTTCTTGATGTTTCTTAAAATTATACCGCCGGCAATTAATAGCATTACATGCTCTGAGAATATTTTTCCGTATTGGACATCATATATACCACCTTGCCAACCAATCCACAAAGAGCGATGCCCTAAACCGATGGTATGAACAAATACAAGCCCCAAGAGGGCGCCCATTGGTTGATATTGCGAAAAACGCACCTCTTCATAATAAAAACGAAATCCAAATATGCTCAATCCTAAAATAAAAAACCATAAGAATAAAGATATACAGAAAACTAACATAAAAACAATTATAAAACTTGTATTTTGATAAATTTTTTGCGCGTGAAATAGAGGCTGTTCCAATGGGATATATCTAGTTATCACAAAAACGAAAGCAAACAACAAGGACGCTCCAATGCCAATTAAAATTGACTGCGAGTTGAACGTAACACCAAGATAATATTGAAACAACTCCTCCCTTTCAGACATAATATACTCCCTCTGAATTAGTTTTTGTGCCGGCGCATTCTTTATTCTTAAGTTTAGCGCAAACGTCCTGGTATCAGAAAAAAGATGTTCCAATCCGCTCTCAATCGTGACGTATTGTCTAAAATCATTTTTACTCAAAAATAAATGTTGTCGCCTCAGCCGTCAGGCTAATTTTAGCATAAAACGATAGTTGTTTCGTAGGCGTTGGGTAAGGCTTCATCTGCCCCACCCCCTGCTCCTTTCATGCCTCTCCGCTTCCTCCGCAATTGCCCCTATGCGCCCGTCAACGCTTTTTATCTCGGCTTTTTGACGATAGAGGCGATCTGCGGCAGGTCGCTGGTTTCAACATGGTGCAGGATCACATGATCGCCGCCGATCATCTGGGCGGCGTAGCGGTGGCCGTTGCGCTCGGCGGTTCAGATAACGAACCCACTGTAATGGTTGAAGAATTGGTATCGTAGTAATACAAATCTGGCGGCTTAACTTTCTGTCCGAAAAAGTGTTGACGACCCTACTGGAAGGTGCTGAAAAAACGTTTGGTCGAGGAAGGGAATCAATCGGTTACAAATTGTAACCGGTTGAAGATGACGGCTTCTGACGGGAAAAAACGTATGACTGACGTTGCCAGCACAGAACAACTGCTGCGCATTATACAGTCTATCCCGTCTCCAAAAGCCGAACCGTTCAAACTGTGGCTTGCGATGGTAGGGCGCGAACGCTTTGACGAAACTATCGATCCTGAACTGACGACAGACCGCGCTCTTGAAACGTATCTGAAAAAAGCCTACTCCCGCGAACGTATACGCACGGACGGTGGCGTGAATCGCGCCGTATAGATTGTATTCTGTTTTTTTTTTTGCGACAATCCGGCTTTACTATACACGGCTTCGGGAGTAATGTATTGCGCGTATAAATCATGCCGAGGTTTTTGATCAGGTTTCGATCGATTACAAGGTTATTTTATCGGCGATTGGAGAGATATTGTTATGCCTGTGTGGGGTTTTCTGTTGTGTATCGTGGCAGCGGCATGTTGGGCCGTTTCGCCTATTTTAATTAAAATTGGGATGAGAAGGGCCGGACCGAACGAGGTCAGCCCCATAAGATCGCTGAGTTACTTCACGGCTATGCTGGCCGCAATGCTCATTTTCCAGCCGGGTCGCTGGCCCACGCTCACACCGCTGATGCTGCTGGCGGTCTTCGCTAACGTCGCCACTTCGTCTGTCCTGGGCGACCAACTGTACATATACTCGATCAACAAAATCGGCGCGTCGCTCGCCGTGTCGGTCAATTGCGCGTACCCTCTCGTAACGACGGTCGTGTCGATTTTCGTGCTGGGCGAGAAGATTACGACGCTTATATGGGTGGGAACTGTATGCATTATAATCGGGCTTCTGCTTGTCACCCAGGGGATGAGCAGAAAAGCTAGGAATGCCGACCCGGACAGGAAAAGAGAACTCGCGGCAAAGACGATTTTCGTCGGAATAGCCCTTGCGGCGGGCTCGGCAATCTGTTCCGGCGTTAACAATCCCTTCATCAAGGTCATAATGCGCGAGGGCGGATGGAACCCGATCGAGACCTACTTTCTGAGAAGTGTCGCCTACATCGTGATAGTCTGGGTCGTGAGGCTGATAGAGTGGCGCAAGTTCCCGCATATAGTGATGCCTCTTCGCAAGGTTCGTTTAAAATCATGGCTCGCGCTGCTTTGCGGCGGTTTTGTGGCGCTCGCTATGGGCGGAGTGCTCTTTGGAGTATGCGTCAATGTCCTTCCGGTGTCCATCGTGACCCCAATAACGGCGTCGAGTCCGCTCATCACCGTAATAATAGCGAGGTTATTTTATAAGGAAAGGCTCACTAAGGTGCAGAACGCGGGAGTCGTTTTCGTCATACTGGGTTCTATCGCCGTCAGCCTTTGACGTCGACCTTGCCTCCGGGCCCTTTCCGATCCTTCTGCGGTTCAAATTCCAGCGTATCCTGCCGCGCGCGGTCAGCTTCGACACGCGGCGAGGCGGTTTCTATCCGGCTTGTCTTGCCTGTCTGTTTTGTCCGGTCCGTCCGCGTTCCCCCGTCAGAGGCGCCTTGTACGATAGCCACGACGGTGTTATGAATCTCGTCGAGCAGTTCCGGCGGCATGACCTCTTGATCCGCGGGCGGGCGCGGCGTACCCTTGAGGGCATACCAATCGTCCAGGATCGTCTCCACGCCGTTCATAAATTCGACGGAAGCCTCCGCGAACTGCCGTTCATAGTACTCGACAAGCTCCTTGTTATCGTTCGACTTTGCGGTGTCTATGCGGTTTACGAGCGTGTCGAGCTTCATTATCAGGCCGTCCGTATCCTTCGCGACGGATCGTATGCGCTCCTCTATTTGAACCGTATCCACGGCACTCTCCCCCTCGTTTAAAGTTCTCATTATTTTTCTGTTTTTTTAGCCCATTCCGCTATTTTTGACGCCAACGTCACCGAGGCTCCGCGTTCGTGAGTGAGTTCCCAGAACGCGCGCTGAATGCGCTTGAGTTCCCCTTCGTCGCCCAGGAGGCTGATCGCTTTAAGCGCCACATCCTCCGCCGTGAAGAACCCCCTTATCTCGGGCGCTATCATTTTTTTGGCCATCTTGTTCGGGAGGCTCACAAAGTCCGTCCTCTCATTTAGCCTAACGATATAACTCTTCTTGAGTTTCCTTACGCCCGGAAACCAGAGCGGCAGAATGCCTGGAAGTCCGTCGAGCGGGTATTCGTCCGCTTTGTGGAGGGGCAGTATCATAATAAACGGGACGTAAAGAGCCGCCGCCTGAAGGTTGTTCGTGCCGGGCACGGTTATCGCCAGTCTGCTGCAAACCAGTGATTCAAGCGTCCTCCCCCGTACCACTGTCCCCCACCTGCCGTCTCCCAGCCCGATAGAGTGGACCCTCGTTTCGCCGCGCCGTTCGATACCCGCGTCGTCGAGCGCCTTCATCAGCAGATCCTCGCGCACGGTCGGCGCGAGCGGAAAGAGTACCTTGTGATCCGGAAATTTCCGCGTCACAAGCGAGGCTATGCGCGCTAAAAACGGCGTGGCTTCACAGTACTCCACCGGCCTGCTGCCCGCGAGACACGATATTACGGGTTCTTCGCGAGAGAGTCCGAGAATTTCTCTGGTCTCCTCCTCGTTCTCGTTCACCGCCACGCTGTCGAGCGCCAGGTTTCCGATCAACTCGTATTTTTCCTTTGGCAGGCCGCAGAGGGCAAACCGCCGCATCGCGTCACTGTCCGGGAGATAAAAACGCTCGACGAATCTGTTCCAGCCCGGGCGTCCCGAGTAGGCCCAAAGCGGCGCTTTGAGCTTTTTCGCGATGTAGACGGCGAAGAGAAGATCACCGCCCAGGCGCAGGACTAATTTTTTGCCCGTTTTGTCTGTTTTGCCGCCGGACGTATTCGCGTTCAGTTCGCCTATGCGAAAACAGCGGTCGGCGCCAATTTCGGCGGATAGCGTGAGTTCCTCTCCGCTCGCGTACTGGCAGGGCAGGATCACGATCGAGACCCTGCAATCCCAAAGACGGGAACGCACTTCCCTCACTACAGGCGCGACCCAGCCGGATATCTCGCCCGGCGAATTTGCCGTTATATAGAGATCCAGCAAAAGATCGGAGTCTCTCAAAGCCGTATGACCCGGGCTATCTCGGCCAGAATGGGTTGAGGCGTCTTTCCTCGCCGATGGTCGTATCGGGGCCATGCCCAGGATACACGGCAAGCGAGTCCGGCAGAGGGGCGAGTTTTTCAAGCGATTTATAAAGCGTCTCCTCGTCTCCGCCCGGAAGATCAGTGCGGCCAATGCTGCGGGCAAATAAGGTATCGCCGGATATTAAAAACTCCTGCGCGCCTTCCGTGATGTAAAAGCAGCAGCCGCCCTGCGTGTGTCCGGGGGTGAAAATGACCCGCACCTTCATCGCGCCGATCTCTATTACATCCCCGTCCGCCAAAAGACGCTCCGCTCCGCTGACACTGACCGGACTCCCGAGGCTCTGGGAGAAGTTTTTCCTGCTGTCCGCAAGGAGCTGCGCGTCCTCCGCGTGAATGGCCACTCCTTCCGAAGCGAGAGACCTTATCTCGCTCGTTCCTAATATGTGATCGCCGTGACCGTGGGTTATAAGTACCCACCTGAGATCGAGGCCGTTTTCGCGCAAGAACGCGCGCACCTCGTCCATCGGACCGCCCGGATCCACGACTATCGCGTCATGTGCGTCCGAATAGACCACATAGCAGTTCGTCCAGTAAGCGCCTACAGCAAATTTTTTTATCCGCAAGCATAATCCCCCCAATATCGTATCCCTACAGATCGTTCGAATCCAGGATGATCGTTACAGGTCCCTCGTTTGTTATCTCAAGCTTCATAACGGCGCCAAATTCTCCGCAGGCGACCTCGACGCCAAATTCCCGCAAAAAACCCGTGAACCGTTCGTAAAGTTCCGCGCCAAGTTTCGGCTCAGCCGCTCCCGTAAAGGACGGCCTCCTGCCTTTTTTGCAGTCGGCGTAAAGCGTAAATTGCGAGACCGCCAGCACCGCGCCGCCTACGTCTATGAGGGAGTGGTTCATGCGCCCGTCCCCGTCAGTATCCGAAGGACTGCCAAATACCCTTAGATGAACTATCTTATCCGCCAGCTTCCTCGCGTCCCGCTCGTCATCTCCGGGCGCAACGCCGACCAAGAGACAGAGCCCGCGCCCTATGCGGCCGATCTCCCTCTCCCCGACACTGACGCTTGCGGATGAGACCCTCTGTGCCGCTATCCTCACCGCGTCAGCCCCTCGTTATCTCGATCATGCCGCTGATGCAGTTGATCCTGGCGATCACGCGGTATAAATGCTCCAGGTCCCACACCTGGAGGTCGATCAAAAATCTGGTCCTTACCCCATTTACGACGTTGCCGCGGATATTGACGATTTGCCCGTCCGTCTGGTTGATAGCCTGACCCAGGTCGGCGAAAATCCCCGCTCTGTCGCTCGCCTCGACGTGCAGGCGAGCGGTGTAGCGAATGGACTGTTTTTGGCCCCACATTACGGAAATCCGCTTGTCCTCCTGAACGCGTTCGAGATTCGCGCAGTCGCTCCTGTGTATCGTTATGCCCCTGCTGTGTGTCACCACACCCACGATCTTGTCGCCGGGAACAGGGCAGCAGCACATCGCGATCGCCACTAAGACGCCGTCCGCTCCTTCGACCACGACTGCCGAGTCGGCCTCTTTCGTCGCTTTGACCGGTTTAGGTTGATTTTTATTGGCGGACGAGGCGTCCTCCCGCGACTTGTGCCCTTCCACGCGGGTCATAACGCCGCCGGCGGTCTGATGCGCGTTTCCGATGGATAGTATCAGATCGTCGACGCCGTTGTAGCCGAGGTCGTTTGAAACCTGGCTCAGTTGGGAGGTAAAGCTCTCGATGGAGCGATCTTCCGACGGATACCTGCGAGCGATTTCACGATCGAGAAGATCGCGCCCGCGCTCCATCTTCTCCTCCCTCTCGGCTCTGTCGATCTGCCTGAAGTACGACCTTATCTTGTTCCTGGTCCTGTTCGACATAGCTATCTTGAGCCAGTCGCGCGACGGTTTGCCCTGCGGCGAGGTGAGTATGCGGACGATATCGCCGTTTTGAAGCGTGTAATCCATCGGCACGATGCGCCCGTTAACCATCGCCCCGACGCACTTATGCCCGACCTGCGTGTGTACGGAATATGCGAAGTCTATGGGCGTAGAGCCGTTTGGAACCGATATGACCTTGCCCTGCGGCGTGAATACGAAGACCTCCGTCGTTAAAACGTCCGTCTTGATATGCTCTAAAAACTCGGAGGGCTCGGACGACTCGCTCTGTCCCTCGAGCGCCTTGCGTATCCACGACAGCTTTATGTCGAGGTCGCTTGTCTTCCCTATCTTTTCCTTGTACTGCCAGTGAGCCGCTATCCCGTACTCAGCCAGGCGATGCATCTCCCACGTGCGAATTTGTACTTCCAGCGGCTCCCCGTTGGGGCCGACGACGGTTGTGTGAAGGGATTGGTACATATTGCCCTTCGGGTTCGCTATATAGTCGTCGAACTGTCCCGGGATGGGCTTCCAGATGGTGTGAACGACGCCAAGAACCTGATAGCACTCCCCCACAGTGTTTAAGATAACGCGCATCGCAAGGAGGTCGTATATCTGGTCGAGGGAGAGGTTCTTCCTGTTCATCTTCTCATAAATACTGTAATAATGCTTGGGGCGTCCGCTGATCTGGGCCGGCACGCCGTCCTCGCGAAGGCGTTCGCCCAGTATTTCGATGCCCTTTTTTATGACGTTTTCGCTCTCCGGCATCTTTTTGCGCACCCTGCGGCGTATGTCGTAATACGTCTCAGGGTCGATGACGCGAAAGGAAAGGTCCTCCAATTCGCGCTTGATGTGATATATGCCGAGGCGGTGCGCCAGAGGCGCGTATATCTCCAGCGTCTCCTGCGCGATGGATATCTGCTTTTCGCGTCTGTGAGCCTGTATCGTGTTCATGTTGTGCAGGCGGTCCGCAAGTTTGATGAGGACTACGCGTATGTCCTTCGCCATGACGAGGAACATCTTTCTCAGATTTTCCGCCTGATAATCGACTACGTTCTTGAAGGGCAGTTTACCGAGCTTGGTCACGCCGTCGACTAACGTCGCGACATCGTCCCCGAACCGCTCGCGCAGGTCCTCGGCGCTTACGCCCGTATCCTCAATAACGTCATGGAGCAGCGCGGCTCTCAAGGTTGGCGTGTCGAGCTGCATATCGGAAAGCACCGAGGCCGCGCCCAATGTGTGAACGATGTATGGGTCGCCGCTGTAACGGCGCTGTCTGCCGTGGGCTTCGGCGGCGAATACGAAAGCGTCGCCCACCTGCATCAGGTCCTCCTTTTGGAGATATCGCGACGTCCTAGCCCACAGTTCCTGCCACGCTATGCGAACGCTGGAGACGCGCTGATCCTCAGGAATACGCCCGATATAGCTTTCCATCAGCGCTCGCATCGAGCGGTTTATGCTGATCGACAGAGCGGCCTTCACCTCCGGCTTCAGGAGCTTTTTCTCCTGATCTTCGGCGGCCTTCAGGTCGGTAAATTTATCGTTAGCTGTGTCCACCCGTTCGTCCATGCTCAGGAACCGCTTACGACAACCTTTTCCAGCACGAGCTGCAGGCTCTCCGAATACCTCCAGAAATTGATCCGAGGTTTGTATACCCATCCGGAAGGTGAAAAATCGGATTTAAGGAGATGCTCTCCGCTGAATCCCAATATCTCACAGCCCTCGACGAATATGCGTATATGATTGCCCTTCCTGCCCAGCGGTTCTGCGTTTATCCGGCCCTTGTTCGCGCAAAAGAGCCTCGGGTGGGGGTTCCCAACGCCGAACGGCCCCAAGCGCTCCGCGTCCTTCCAAGCCGTTATGTCGAGCTCGGCGGGAGACCAATAAAGGATGTCCTCCTTCACCGCCGTGCCCTTAGCGTTTGCCAGAAGTTCTTCCAACTTATCGCGGACCTCGTCCCATTTGTCGGCGTTTACGCTGAAGCCGGCCGCCATCCTGTGACCTCCCCAGCTCGCGAGATCATTGGAGATTGCGGATAGAATGGCTTCGGCGTCGACTCCGGCCGGAACTCTGAGCGTGCCTCGGACGAGCGGCGGCTGAGCGGGCGCGGCAAGAACGATCGGAACGTCGCGCGACGCGCAGACATGACTCGCTACGCTGCTTAAAACGCCGGCGGGCCACTCTCTGCCGAAGAGTACGTGCCTGTACCGGGCGTTGCTGCTGATGCCGGCGTCGACGTCGTTTATAATCTTCGTGGACAGATCCCGCCTGCGCCTGTTGAGCTCGATCAGCTTCCTCGCGTGTTCCCAGACGTCGCCCTTCGGGAAAAAGAGCTTCATTGCCAAATCCGCGAGTTCCAAACGTCCCGCCGCGTTGAGGCATGGAATGATCCTCATGGCCAGAGAGTCACTGTCGATCGATGATGGATCCATATCCATGCCGCGCATCAGCGCCTGAAGCCCCGCTCTGGGAGATCTGCGCATCGCCGCGATTCCCTCCCGCACTATCGCCCTGTTCACAGGCGAGGACATGGGGACGCAGTCGGCCACCGTAGCGAGGGCGGCCAGATCGAGGTGGTTCAAGAGCCAGTCGCGGGGCGCTATCTCGTTCTTCCAGGCCCAGCACCAGACAACTCCGGCTGCGCAGAGATCCCTGGCGAGTTCATTGCCCTCGATTTGAGGGTTTATCAGCGCGTCACCCGCGGCGAGTTTTCCGCGCGCCAAATGATGGTCAAATATTATGACCGGTATCCCGCAGGATTTGGCGTACAGCGCGGCGTCCGCGTTCTGCGTGCCGCAGTCCACCACGACAAGAAGGTCGCACTTGCACCCGGAACCAGCGATCGCCTTCACGACGCTGGGGTGAAAGCCGTATCCCTGATTGTACCTGTGCGGTATGTAATATCGCACCCGAGCGCCCCTCTGGAGTGCCAGCTCCATCATAAACGTCGTCGACGATATCCCATCCACATCGTAGTCCCCATACACGACGACGTTGGCGCCCTCTCCAATGCCGGACCAGATGTCACAAGCCTTTGCCGAGGCCGGACCGAGGTCTACGCTGTCGAGCCAGTAGTCGAGATCGGGTTTTATCCATTTTTTACGTTCGCAGGCGGCGGCCTCCTCATCGACTCCTCGCATCCATAGAAGCGATGCCATAAACGACGAGCAGTTGAGTTTCCGCGCTAAATGCTCCGTCGAATTGTCCGGCTCCCATACCCGCAGCTTCTCGGGAAGACATGACGCGATCAATCTGAAACTGTCCCCTTATCCTCCGACGCCGTCCCCGGCGCAGTCTTGGAATCGTCCGGCGGAGACTCCGGGGTTGGCTCAAAAGAGTGCGCCGAGGCGGGAACCAGGTTGTTGAACGCCGACAGCATAGATTTTTTCTCCTCTTCCAAGCCCGCTATCTTCTGGTCGCGCTCCTTTATCATGGCCCTATACTTCGCCCTGCCTTCGAGCGAGGCAAAAATAGAGAAAACCCACATCAGAAGAACGCCGGCTGAAAAAAGAAGAGCCTCCCACACTCCCTGCGGAAAGGACCTCTCGAACATCAGAAATTTTACGTAGATATCCGAGGCGTTCTGAAAAGCGTATACGGCAGAGAGCAGGATGGAAAACGCAATGGCAAGAATGTAACTACACAAGAAAGTCTCTCCCCTCCTATATAATTGTCAAAGCCGATTA
This sequence comes from Synergistaceae bacterium, assembly GCA_031269875.1. Classification (GTDB taxonomy): domain Bacteria; phylum Synergistota; class Synergistia; order Synergistales; family Synergistaceae; genus JAIRNC01. Next base: position 5,031 of record JAISYM010000075.1, on the reverse strand, counting down.
TAGCATAGTTGGAAGCGCAAAAAAATTTTAAAGCGCTCATCACGGCACGAAAGGCGCGAAGAAGGGTAAAGCGTTAAACCGGCTCGACAGACCGCTTGGTATAAACATAATTTCAAATTTCTCTCAACTCTGAATTTATTAGGCGGATGCGATGCTTTATACACTATTCCGGCGGCGTCCGCTGCGTTTTTCAACTGCGAATTAATCCCCATACAGTACATTTGACAATATCCCCCGTTGAAAATATATTTTTTCAGATCTTATTCGAGGTGATTCAATTGTTTAGTTATATTATTAAGCGGCTCACTCAGGGGCTTTTTTTAGTTTTTTCGGTTTCCGTGCTGGTATTCGCGATGCTCTACATGATGCCAGGCGACCCCATAGACCAGATGATGGGCTGGAAGGTCAGCCAGGAGAAAAAAGACGAGATGCGTCACTTTTACGGTTTTGACCTGCCCATGCACGAGCAGTACATAAATTGGGCCGCGAAGATAGTTAAGAGCGGGGATTTTGGCTTGTCCATACGCACGAAACTCCCGGTTTTGGACCTTATGAAGGCGCGCATACCCATAACCTTGAAATTTACAGGACTCACGCTGCTCTTTGACATCTTGATAGCCGTGCCGCTGGGTCTAGTATGCGCGTATAAAAAGGACAGCCCCTTCGATCGGGCCGTGGTGGGCGTTTCCCTGTTTTTTACGGCTATACCGCAATTCTGGACGGCCGTCCTGCTCATACTGCTTTTCGGCGTTACCTGGAAAATTTTGCCGCTCCACGGCTACGAGACGCCGCTTCATCTCGTGCTGCCAGTGGCGGCCGGCGTATTGGGCAGCTTCGCCAGCACGATACGCATGACGAAATCAGAGGTGTTGGACGTGATAAAGGAAAAATACGTGCTGACCGCTTACGCGAAGGGCCTCGGCAAGACGGCCGTTCTGATCAAGCACGTCCTCAGGAACGCCCTCATCCTCGTCACGGTCTTGGTTTCCCTGAGCATACCCTGGCTCATATCGGGGGCCGTCATCCTGGAGCATATCTTCGGCATCCCTGGCATGGGCGGGCTGATCGTCAATTCCATAATCATGCAGGACTTCGCGGTCGTCCAGGCCTGCGTTCTGGTTATCTCTTTGCTGACCGTGTCGTTTAACCTCTTATGCGACTTTTTGATAGGCATCCTCGACCCGCGGATCAGCATCGCGCTCAAAGGGGGCGAACGCTGATGAACGAGACGCCGTTCATGGAGTTTCTGATATCCGCGAGGAGGAACGCCAACTTCCTCGTCGGGGCCTTTATAATCGCGAGCGTTGTGTTCGTTGCGGTTTTAGCCCCAGTATTGGCGCCATACGGGTATGACGAACCCCACAAAGCCGACCGGCTCCAGCCGCCAAGCGCGAAGTACCCATTCGGTACCGACGACTTTGGGAGGGACATGCTGAGTAAGGTCATATACGGGGCCAGGATAACGCTCCAGATAGCACTCATAGGCACGTTCATCCAGATGTTCTTGGGCGTGACGATCGGGATGCTCAGCGGTTATTTCGGCGGGCTGGTCGACAAGGTACTGATGTACATAGCCGACCTCGCGTGGTGCATCCCGGGCATAATACTGGCGCTCGCCGTCGTGACGCTCTTGGGCAAGGGCCTCAACAACTCGATCATAGCCATATCGCTCGTCAATTGGACGCAGTTCGCGCGCATAGTCCGGGCCAAGACCATGGCCATAAAGAACCAGGCTTTCATAGAGACCGGCATAGCGTTCGGCGAAAAAGCTCCAACCATAATGCTGCGCTACATATTCCCAAACATCGTGCCGGCGCTCATCGTCATGATTTCGCTGCAACTGCCCAGCACGGTCATCTCTACCACAGCGCTGAGCTTCCTTGGTCTCGGCTCTCAGCCCCCGTCGCCGGATTGGGGACTGGCACTCTCGAACGGCATGAAGTACGTCAGCCGCGGGCAGTGGCTGAGCATTTTCCCCGGCATCGCGCTGGTGTACACGGTTTTCGGCTTCAACCTCTTGGGCGAGGGCGTCAGGGACTTGATCGACCCGCGCATGAAGTCGCATTAGTCCGGCCATGACGCATAATTCGCGCGAGCTGTTGAAGCTGGACGGGCTGAGCGTCGAGTACCGGATAAGGGGAGGATATCTGTCCGCCGTGAAAAACGTCAGCATGGATATAGGGAGGGGCGAAATATTCGCGATCGTCGGCGAGTCGGGCTGCGGCAAGTCGACCATAGCGCACAGCATAATGCGCCTTCTCCCCGACAAAAACGAGCGCATCAGCGGCGGCATCTATTTTGAGGGGGAAAATCTCGGCGCGTACAGCGACAATCAGATGACAGCCGTAAGGGGCAAAAGGATAGGCATGATCTTTCAGAACCCGCTCGACTCCCTGAACCCGGTCTATCGCTCCGGCACACAGGTCGCTGAAGCTATCTTTCTCGACAAGAAAGACCGCGCCATAGTTTGGAAAGAGGTAATAGATCTGTACCGCGAGATGAAGATGCCTGATCCCGACCAGCGTGTCAGGAGTTTCCCCCACGAGCTCTCCGGCGGTATGCGCCAGCGCGTTATGATAGCGATGATGCTCGCGAGGAACCCGAAACTCCTGATCGCCGACGAGCCGACCACGGCGCTGGACGTGACGGTGGAAGCGCAAATACTGGAGATAATGAGCCGTCTCAGGGCTGATTTCAACACCAGCATACTGCTCATTACCCATAATTTCGGGATCGTGGCCGAAATTGCCGACCGCGTGGCCGTCATGTATGCCGGGGAGCTGGCTGAACAGGGAAGCGTGTTCGATATCTTCCAATCTCCGAGCCACCCTTACACCGAGCTGCTTATGAAGGCCCTGCCGCACCAGTCGAAGCGCGCGGGGAGGCTCCAGACGATAGAGGGTTCGGTCCCGCGCATCACGAGCACATCTCCGGGATGCCGCTTCTACAACCGCTGTCCCATAGCAAGCGGGCATTGCGAAAACCATGACCCTCCGGTCAGGCGCCTCGGCGATTCGCACAGCTACGCTTGCCACAACAGATGATGGGGGCTGAGGATATGGGCGTCTGCGAAACCGGCACTGGACCTATGATAGAGGTGAGCGGCCTAAAAAAATACTTTTCGCTGTATGGCGGGTTTTGGGGCGCGGTTAGAAAAGTGAGGGCCGTAGACGGCGTGAGCCTCGCAATAGACAGGGGCGGGACGGTTGGCCTCGTAGGTGAGTCCGGCAGCGGGAAGACCACGCTCGCGCGGACGATACTGAAGCTCACCAAGCCGACGGAGGGCGCCATAAGGATCGACGGCGTCGATATCACGAAGGCCACGGCCGCGCAGGAGACCAAGATGCGCTCCGAGGTCGCGGTCGTGTTCCAGGATCCAGCGTCCAACCTGAACCCTCGCCAGACCGTCGAAAGCTCGATCATCCGCCCGATGATCATACACGGCGTCAAAAAATCCGACGCCAGGGCGAAAGCGCGCGAGGTTATGAGCATGATCAAGATGGACGAACATTACCTGCGCAGCTACCCGCACCAGCTCTCCGGCGGCCAGCTCCAGCGCATAGCGATCGCTCGCGCCCTCGTGCTGGCGCCGAAGGTCATAATACTGGACGAGCCCACCAGCGCACTCGACATCTCGGTGCAGGCACAGGTGCTGAACATGCTCCTCGACCTCCAAGAGAGCATGGGTCTCACGTACATGATCATCACGCACGACCTGAACGTGATACGCTATTTCAGCGACACGGTCGCCGTCATGTATCTGGGGAAGCTGGTCGAGTACGGGCTGACAGAAGATGTCGTCGGGAACCCTAGGCACCCGTATACCAGAGGCTTGATGGGCGCGTCGCCCATCCTCGACCCGACGCACAGAGGCAGGGTCAAGGATCTGATGCCCGGGGAACCGGGCAGTCTCATAAATCTGCCCAAAGGCTGCCGCTTCTTCCCTCGCTGCGACAAGGCATCTGCCCGCTGCGAAAGCCTGGAACCCCATGACGTGGCCGTCGGCCCCAGCCATACCGTAGGCTGTTTCCTCTACGACGGCAAGAAAGCGGGTGATAAGGGATAAGCCTGGTTCCGCGATTCAACTCATCATAATAAGGGGGAGTCAGAATGAACAAGAAAGTATCAGCGCTTCTTATTTTAGTGATCGCCGCGTTTTTCGCAGCCGCGTCTCCCGTGGATGCCGCCAGCCCCTCCGGCGGCAGGATCCTGAACGTGAAAGACGTTGAACACTGGCAGGGTACGGACATGTTTCACTGCGAGGGCTGGAACGATTTCCAGGCGGTCATAGCGGACACAGTCCTCACGCAAGATCCTAAAACCGGGAAATTGCTGCCCGGCATAGCCTCGGCATACAGCTACAGCAAGGACGGGCTCACGCTCAGGCTGACGTTCCCGGAGGGCATGAAATTCCCGAACGGCGACCAACTGGAGCCCGAGGATTTCATAGCCAGCATCGAGTACGGGCGTGACGGGGAGTACGCCGACGGCTACGCTAACATCAAATCTATGGATGTCGACGGCCGCGATGTCGTCTGTCATCTCAGCGAGTACCGCTCCGACCTGGACTATTTTTTGGCCAACGCCTTCGTGGGGGTTATCAGCAAAAAACAGCTTGACAAGATGAGCAAGGACGAACTGCTTTGGGGCGCCGTTCCATACGGCCCGTTCTACGTTGAGGAGAGCGTCCAGGGTTCTCATGTCGTGCTGAACTGAAACCCAATCCCGGTTACAAGACTAACAACCCTCTGGTCGAAAACAAAGGTAAGCCCTACCTCGCCGGCATGAGGGTGAACGTTACCGAGATGGAGGACTTTTCCGTCGTGACCGCTCTCAAGGAGGGCGACTTCGACTTTGCCGCCGGTCCTTCATCCGAGGCTGTCAAAGAGATAAGGGGCGCGCCCGGAATAACGCTGGCCGAGGCGACGTTCCCCACTATCGAATTTATCGCGTTGAACAACGATAACAAGCACCTGCGCAATCCCAAGGTGCGCGAGGCTCTTTTCCTACTAGCCGACAGGAACAGCTTCG
>JAISYM010000036.1 GCA_031269875.1 Synergistaceae bacterium | reverse complement strand
TTATCAACGATATGAAACTTCTGGAGGAAGCGCCGCCCAACTTTCCAGGCACAGGCATATTGAACCTATACAGGAGGCTGCGTTACTACTGGGCTGATCGCTTCAATCTGCGGTTCTCTGATAATCGGGGAGGAGGCGTTTCGGTGCGCCTGAATTTGGAGATACGTAAGGTTGCGGGTGAAGGCAATCCCCAAAGGGTAATCTGACATGTACAGGGTTGTAGTGGCCGACGATGAATTTCTGGAGAGGGAATTCATTAAAGAAATTATTCGAGGCATGTGCGGCACGGACATCGTTGGAGAGAGCAACAACGGGATTGCGGCGGTGGATCTCTGTTCCGTGCTGAGACCCGACTTGGTGTTCCTCAACTGCGGGATGGGGACTATGTGCGGCGCCGAGGCGGCTTACAGAATACGTCAGGCTGACATGGACATAGTCATCGTCCTCACGAGCGCGGAAGAGGAGAACTTCCACTCGAAAGAGCAGGAACCGAACGGCGTTTCCTGCGCCTCGGAATATCTCCTGAAGCCTATCAGAGCCGAGAAAATAAAGGAGGTCGTCCTGAAATATGAGGGAAGAGGAAAGCCTGGGGCGCGTGTACAGCCAAGGCTGAAAAAGCGTCTTAAGTTCTACCCGGCAAATATAATGTCCAAAGAAATTACGCAAGCCCTAGACTACATAGAGACCCACTATAGGGAAAACGTGAATCTGGAGGTCTTGGCGATCAAGGTCTCTCTGAGCAGGCACTATTTCAGCAAGCTTTTTAAAAAGGAAGTTGGGATGAACTTCTCCCAGTACATTCTTGAAAAACGGCTGAAGGAGGCAAAGCGAATGCTTGGAGAGACAGACTGCTCCATAGCGGACATCTCAGTTACGGTTGGATTTCAGGAACATAACTATTTTGGCCGGGTATTCAAGAGATTTGCCGGTTTCACACCTTCCGAATACAGAAAAAAATGCGTTTTACTCAAGAAAGAGCGGGATAACGTCCGCGAAAGATACCTTTAGGGGACTGTGGTGGCGTTGAATTATTCCGGCATATTTTCCGGGCGGCAGTGACATTGCCGCCCGGATTGCTATAATTTATCCGGGGAAGGGAGAGACCTGGCATGGAAAACTTGATTGCAGAAAGTAAAGGCGCAGGCCGCATAATTTACCATACGGGTGTACTTATTGGAGCGGTGATTTTAAATGATTAGAGGGCGGGTTTTACTGAAACGGGCGATATATCGGGAAAATTTTGCGGCGCGGTTTGCCGCGGGCAATGGGGAAATCTTATGACTTATGACCGCAGCGAGGCGTTGGGCGGTTCTCGGGGATCTCCGTTCGGCGAGATATTCGACCTGACGATGCAAAGCGTCGGGGCGCTCCCGCGAAGCATGATGCGCGGGATAGGCGTGTTTATGATACTCAAGGGGAGCGCGGTCCTTGAGGTAAATGGCGTCAGCTTTGATTTGAGCGCGGACGATATTGCGCTTGTCAACAACAAGGATATTTATGCCGTATCTTCCCAGGCGTCAGGCTCCGCGGATATCGCGCTTGTTCTTTGGATATTCGATACGTTTTTGGAGCGGGAATGCCCTGAGATGCTGGATTTTCGCTACGACTGCAACTCCGCGGCCGAGAAATCGGGATACGCGGTAAAAAATAAATTCTCGAACGCGAAGCGCTCGCTCGTGCGGATGATGCTGGCGCGCTACAAACGCGGCGACGGATTCGCGCTCGAAGCGAGGCGCGCTTTGATGGACCTGCTGCACAATATTTACATGAACTTTCGCGCGCTTCCAGAAGGAGCTTCGTCAGGCGCGGGGCTCCAAAGCGACGCTAAGGGCATTGGCGAGGCGGTCTCCTACATACACGAAAATTATCGCTACGGCGTCAATCTAGAGGGCGCCTCGGCCAGCGCAGGAATGTCTTTGCAGTATTTTTCCAGGCGCTTCAAGCAAAAAATGGGAACGGGTTTTTTGGAGTACGTGAATCAATTGCGCCTCGATGGCGCTGTCCGCGACCTGCTCAGGACAAACGACTCAATTTTAAAGATAGCGATGAACAATGGTTTCGCCGGCTCAAAATCCTTCACCACCCTTTTTAAAAAGACGTACGGACAGACGCCGCAAAATTACAAAGGCGCGGAGGCCGGAAAAAAGCGCGCGGGCAGAGAGCTCGGCAAAGAACTTCGGAGTGAGAGCAAGGGGCGTTTCAGCGTAAGCGATGATGATGGGCTGGAGAGCTTGCTGAGGTATGTCGCGATATACGATATCAGCCGCGGCGAAGGGGCGGCTCTCGCGTCGGAATCACTGCCCGTCTCCCTGCGGCCCGGCCCTGGGGAGACGCCTGAGATTTCGCTTCCGGGAAAGATATTCAAGATAGGACGCCTCGGCGAGGCGCTCGATGGCGAAGTGAGGGATCAGCTCGCGGAGGTTCAGAAAAAATTTAGCGGCGATTACATCTATTTTCAAGGCGTCTTTGGGGACGGTATTCAACAGTATCCAGAGGGCTCGTACTTTAAAAAATATGAGTACGTCAAGGTGTTGGATTTTTTTCTGGAGCTTGGCCTGACTCCTTTCGTGCGCGTAGATCTCTCCCTGTCCGGGGAGAGCGGCAGGCCTATTGGGGATTGCGTGTCCGGTTTCATCGGCGTCATGTTGGAAAATCGCCCCGTCTCGCGTTGGAGGAAAGGTATCCGCATCGAAGCCGTACACTCTGGCAGTATGAGCGGATACGACTTTGCCGCTGGTTTCGGCGAAATTTACCGCGCGGCCAAATCCTGTTCTCCTGAGATTGGCGTAGGGTTTCACTCCGTATCATCCAGCCGCCCGGACGAGTGGGCCCTCCTCGGCGAAAAACTTGCAGCGTGCGGCGCGTCAGGCTGCGCGCCCGACTTTCTCTCGATTACGATAGATCCGTCCATCGAGGACGCTCACATAGCGGACGATGAATCGTCATACGGATCGATCAAAAATTACGGCGCGTCGCAGATAGAGAGGGTAACGCGCGTCTGGGGGGAGATGTGCGGCGATTTTGCGGGCAGACCGAAGGTGCCGGAGATTTACGTTACGGAGTGGAATACGCTTTCCGGACGCACTTCAATCGAGTCGTCCGCATTCTTTCGCGCCGCGCTCATAGCCTCGGAGCTTCTCTCCTTCGGAGAAAACGTCACCGCGGCGGCGTACTGGCTCAACAGCAAATCTAAAGAAGCGATGACCGGCAGGGTGGATAACAGGGTGCTAGCTCTGTTTTTCTACGGCCTTGTAAAGCGCCCGCCTTACCACGTGCTGTATTTGATTGACAAACTTGGACGACGCGCCGCTCACAAAAGCGAGAGGCTCGTCGTCACATCCTCGGGACCTGGCGAGTACGCGGCGCTTATCATGAACCCTTGTTACTTCGACCCGCTTTATTCCGTGGAGGAAGCCTACGTCGCTATGGAGAGCATACGCGTCGAGGCTAAGATAACAGATATCCCCAAAGGGCTTTACCGCTTCAAGGTGTTTGTTTTTGAGAAGCGGCACAGCAGCGCGTTCGACCGCTTGAGCAGGGTCGGCCTTATGAGCTTGAGCGACGAGGATATGACGCTATACCTCGAACACGCGATACTGCCTGAATTCAACGTCTTCGAGGACGAAATAGACTCCGCCCGCACGCTTGCCCCTGAACTTGGTTACAACGGCGTGGCACTCTATTTGTTTAAAAAAATCGATTAAAAAGTAAGAAAGGTATAAAAACGACCGCCGTTTTTTAACCAGTCTCCCTGCGGGGAATTATCATCACAAATTAATGATAGTTTGACCGCAAATTTCACGTAGAAATTCCCAAGAATAACCAATAAAATCTAAATATTCAATCTTCACTTTTAAGTTCTTATGTTCGCGTTCCAAACATCATATTTTTATAAGGAGGTAGTACATTGAATTATCTTGAAGTGGCAAACGGTAACCTGATGTTCATTATGTGCGCGCTCGTCATCCTCTTTGTCCTGCTGCAAGCTGTCCTGTTCATCAAGGCCGCGTGGAAGCGGGGGGCTGAGGTGGGCATCGATCGGACGATCATGAAGAAGGCCATGACCAACGCGGCCGTGTTCTCGGTAATCCCGTCCCTGCCAATCGTTGTGATGCTGGTGGTGCTGTCCGTCAACCTTGGGCAGTATTTCCCGTGGCTCCGTCTCTCCGTAGTTGGATCAGCCGCATACGAGAACATGGCGGCTGATATCGTGGCGAAGGCGTCCGGCCTCGCTGGCATCGCCGACCCCGGGTTCGACCTGCCGATCTTCACAATGGCCATGTGGGTCATGAGCATCGGCATTATTTGGGGCATCGTGTTCAACATCTTCTTCATGAAGTCGCTTGACAAATTTTCAAAAAAGGCAAAGGAATCAAACAGCCACTTCATCCCAGTGCTGTCCGGCGCGCTCTTTATCGGTCTCTTGGCGCTCATGTCCGCGCCTTACATAACGGACACGAAGAACACGATAGCAATAGTCTCGTTCCTCTCCGCGGCCGTCGCTGTGGTTATGTGCGGGAAGGTAGCGAAGGCCTCCGGCTTGAAGGCGATAGACGAATTCTCGCTGCCCATCAGCCTGATCGTGGGCATGGCTTCGGCAATCGTTTACACGAACGCTTTTTAGATTTTTTTACAGCATACGAGGAGGGTGACAAACAATGAATAATAACAGCGACATCGAAAGATCAAGGGCTTTTGACGACAAAATTAATAACCTCGGACGGATCACGAGCATCATCTCACTCGCGCTTATGATCTCAGTGCCCTTGGCAGTCACGATATTCTACAAGATACAGATCAACATAGCCGAGATAGCGGCCGCCGCAGGCGGATTGATAGCGATGTTCGCGCCAATGGCCATCGTTGAGAACATATCATACTATCCGCTGATCGGCGCTGGCGGCGTATACCTAAGCTGCATAACCGGCAACATTATGAACATGAAGCTTCCGAGCGCCCTTTCCGGCATGAAGCTCGCGGGCGTCGAGCCGGGGAGCGCCGAGGGCGATATCATCTCCATCATCTGCATAGGCGTGTCGTCGTTCGTGACTGTGACCATTCTGATGCTCTCTATGTTCATCATAGGCAAGTACATCACCCCTTACCTCTCCAGGCCGATACTGCAGCCGGCCTTCGCGAACATAATGCCCGCGCTTTTGGGGGCGCTGGTGACGCCGTTCGTCCTAAAGAGCCTGAAGGTGTCCGTCGTTCCGTTCGCGCTCTCCATAGCGCTCTGCCTGGCGCTTGGCGGCAAGTTTGTGCAGCGGTACGGGAGCTACTTTCTCCCGCTGATCATGCTCGCGTCGGTGTTTGCGGCCTATTGCATGTACAAGCGCGGGATGCTGGCGATGAAGCCCGCGCGGCAAGGCGGAACGAAGTGATGGCGGGGAGGACGGCGGACGCGAAAAGGGAATTGGCGGGGCTGATAGACGCCAAGGCGGAAAAGTTCACTCGTGTGAGTGACGATATCTGGGGGTACGCCGAGACGCGCTTCGACCTGCCCAAGTCAGCGGGCGCGCTGATATCGGCCCTCGAAAGCGAAGGGTTTCAGGTGCAGCGCGGCGCGGCCGGCATGGAACACGCGTTCGTCGCCACCTACGGCGAGGGCGGCCCCGTGATAGGCTTTCTGGCGGAGTACGACGCTCTCTCGAACCTCAGCCAGGTGAGCGGCTCAACGGAGAAAAAACCGCTCGAAGCAGGCGGCAACGGGCACGGCTGCGGGCACAACGCGCTGGGTACCGGGGTTCTCGCGGCGGCGGTCGGATTAAAGGATTTCCTGGCGAAAGAGGGGCGGAATCGCCGCGCCACGATAAAGTTCTTCGGCTGTCCGGCGGAGGAGAGCGGATCCGGAAAGGCGTTCATGGCGCGGGACGGCGTGTTTGCCGGTACGGACGTAATGCTCACATGGCACCCGTGGTCCGAGACCAGAATATGGGGCACAAGCTCACTCGCGAATTACCAGGTATACTTTCACTTCAAGGGTACGAGCGCGCACGCGGCGGCCGCGCCGGAACTGGGGCGCAGCGCGCTGGACGCGGCCGAGCTGATGAGCGTCGGGGTTAACTACCTCCGCGAACACATCATACAGGACGCGCGCGTACACTACGCGTACACGAACGCCGGAGGGGAGTCGCCCAACGTCGTACAGCCAAGCGCGAGCGTACTCTATTTTATACGCGCCCCAAAATCAAACCAGGTGAGGGAAATATTCGAGCGCGTCACGGATATAGCCAAGGGCGCGGCGCTTATGACGGGGACTGCGATAGAAGTGGAGTGGGACAGTGCCTGTTCCGAGTACATCGTAAACGACACGCTGGCGCGAGTGATGTACGAGAACATGATGGAACTCGGCGATTTGGAGTACACAGCTTCAGAGATGGACTGCGCGCGCGGGTATACCGACGCGCTTCCTGACGGAACAGCTGACGGCGTTGCCCGAATCATTAAAAGGAGCTTTCCCGATATTGATCCCGATAAGGCAAGAGCGATGGCGTCCGAGCCGATGCAGGGCGAGCTGTTCCCCTACGCGATGAGCGACGAGGCCATGAAGGGCTCGACGGACGTCGGCGACGCCAGTTGGATCGCCCCGACCGCGCAGACGCTCGTGACCTGCTTTCCGACTGGAACGTCCGCTCATTCATGGCAGTGGGTAGCGGCCGGAAAATCTTCAATCGTTCACAAGGGCTTGATTTACGCTGGCAAGATCATGGCGATGACGGCTCTCGACGCCATAGACAACCCTGATATAGTGGCAAACGCGAAACAGGAGCATATAAATAGGCTAAACGGCGAGATTTACAACTGCGCCATTCCGAAGGACGTAGTACCATTTTGAAATCAAAGGCCTGACGATCCGGTCACATACGCCAAAAAGGCCCCCGTGCTGCGGGGGCCTTTTTTTGTGTTTTTTTATGATGGCGTATAATATCCCCTGAAGCCGGAACGCAAAGCGGCGCAAAAGAGGGGATCGGGCATGTTCGAGTATATCTTGAACAACAGGATAAAGTACGCCGCGCTCGCGGCGCAGCATCTCACGCTCTCCGTGACCGCGCTTTTTTTGTGTTTTTTAATAGGCGTCGCGGTGGGGACGCTCTGTTTTAAAAATCGTTTTTTCGACAGCGTCGCCACCAGCGTGGCAAGTTCGCTGCGCGTCGTACCCTCGATAGCGACTATGCTGATTCTCATGCCTGTAATGGGGACGGGTTTTTTACCTGCGCTCTTTGCGCTGGTGATCCTCGGCCTGTCGCCGGTGATAATCAACACGGCCCGCGCCCTGAACTCCGCCGGCCCCGGAATAATCGAGGCGGCCCGCGCCTGCGCCATGAGCGACCGCCGCGTATTCTGGAGGATACGTCTGCCGCTCGCCGCTCCGCTTATCATTACAGGGCTCAGGATATCCGGGCTCTCCATCTCCGCGGGTGCGACGCTCGCGGCTTATATTGGCGCGGGAGGTCTGGGAGAGCTGATACTTTCCGGGTTATCTCAGTACAGGATGGATATCCTTTTGGCAGGCGCCGTCAGCACGATGGCGATTTCCCTCTCGATCGAAGCCCTCTTTCAGCTTCTATATGTTATTTCGACTAGATACAAAAATCGCGGGGGGCAGTGAGATAAACCGGCCTCAGCGGTGATAAAATAAAAGTAACGGATGCCTGTGGGCAAAAAAAGGAGAGGGTAAAATTGTCGAAAAAAGCGATTGCCGCCGTGTCGGTTCTGTTGGCCGCTTCATGTCTTTTCGCCGGTCTTGCGTCTGGCGCGGCGAAGACGAAGGTAGTTATCGGTTCGAAGGATTTCACCGAGAGCATCCTTATCAGCGAGATTTTCGCTCAAGCCTTGGAGTCCAGTGGTTTTGAGGTCGACCGGAAGCAAGCGCTAGGCGGAACGGCGATCATCCAGGCCGCGCTTATGGCTGGTGATCTCGATCTGTACCCGGAATATACGTCCACGGCGCTTTTGACCGTGTTGAAGGAGACTCCGGACTTTGACCCAAAATCCGCCTACGCGAAGGTAAAGTCCGGTTACGCCGAAAAATTTGGCATGACCGCGCTCGACATGGCCCCGCTCAATAACTCTCAGGGCGTGGCGATTAGGAGGGAAATCGCTCTGAAATATGGCGTCAAGACGCTTACCGATCTTTCCGCAGCCGCGCCAAACTTGCGTCTCTGCGCCACCCCTGAGTTTGAAGAGAGGCCGGATGGGCTTGCGGGATTGAAGGCCAGGCTCGGCGGGTTTGAATTTAAGAGCGTCCGAGTGTTCGACAAGGGGATAAAGTACGAGGTGCTCCGCAACGGGGAGGCCGACGTGAACGTCTGCTTCACTACGGACGCCCATCTCGCGAAGGGCGACATAATCGCGGTGGAGGACGACATATCATTCTGGCCGCCCTATAACATGGTTCCCATAATTCGCGGAGACGCGCTCAAGGCGTCCCCAGGGATAGCGGAAGTTCTGAATCGTATAAGCGCGGCTCTCGACAGCGCGACTATGCAGGCTTTGAACGCCCGGGTCGATCTCGATGGAAAAGAGTACAGGGAGGTTGCCGGAACGTTCCTCAAGGAGAAAGGTTTCGTAAAGTAAGACGGCCGATTGAGTTGAACGCGATAGAATTTGCGGACGTAAGCAAGTTTTATCGGGGGCACGCCGCGGTTAGGAGCGTTACAATGTCCGTTCCAGACGGCGCGCTGGTCGTCCTGATGGGCGCGTCCGGCTCAGGGAAGACTACGCTGCTCAAGATGGTCAATCGCCTGATCCAGCCGTCGTCCGGGCGGATATCCTTTTACGGGGAGGATACGGCCGGACTTGACGTTATCGAACTTCGCAAGAAGATTGGGTATGTGCTTCAATCAGCCGCGCTCTTTCCGCACATGACCGTTCGCGGAAACATCGCGACCGTGCCGGAGATACTGGGATGGAACGCGGAGCGGATTCGGGCCCGCACCTCTGAGCTTCTGGAACTTATGGGGCTGCCGGATGATTTTGCCGGCAGATATCCTTCGCAGTTATCCGGCGGACAGCAGCAGCGTGTCGGGATCGCCCGAGCGATAGCGGGATCGCCCAAGGTTCTGCTCATGGACGAGCCGTTCGGCGCGCTTGACGCCATAACGCGCGCGCGGCTGCAGGATGATCTTCTCAGGATTCATCGCGCGGATCGCTCGACTATTCTGTTTGTGACGCACGATCTTGACGAGGCCTTTCGCCTCGGCGACAGGGTGGCCGTTATGAACGAGGGCGAATTGATCCGATATGGGACGCCGGCCGAACTGATAAAAGCGCCGGATTCTGACTACGCGAAGAAACTTTTGGGCTTCCTCAGTCTGGAGGCCATAAGACGTGCGGAGGAGCGCGGCGGCGTTTGCGGGCGTCCTTCTGACGGCACGGTACATGATAGCGTATCTGGTTAACTATTACGCGAATATATCACGCGCCCTCTTTGGGCACGTTGAGATTTTGTTATTGACGCTTTTTTTCGCAATACCGATAAGCGCTCTTGTTACATGCCTGATATACAGGCACCGAGTACTGATAGCGCCGGCGCTCGTAGTGCTCGAAATATTTTACGCGGTACCGTCGCTGGCGTTTTTCGCCGTTTTGATTCCGTTTACGGGCCTCGGTACCGGGACTGCGGTTATCGTGCTTGTCTCGTACTCGCTTTTCTTTCTGGTGAGAAATTTTCTTGGCGGGCTCGAAGATATTGACCCGCTCTTAAAAGAAGCCGGAATGGCGATGGGCTGCTCTCCGTTCGAAGTTTTCCGAAAGATCGAACTGCCCCTCGCGATGCCGGCCTTCATCGCCGGCGTCAGAATGGCTTCGGTATCGACAATCGGAATAGCCTGCGTCGCGTACGCAATAGGCGCGGGCGGCATCGGAACGATACTCTTTGAGGGAATGAGGCAGCTTCTGTACGTCAAGATAATCTGGGGCGCGATACTTGCCATACTGCTCTCGGTAGCGGTAAACAACGCGCTTCTTGCCCTTGAGAGGTATTTTGCCAGACGGGCCGATCCGGGGGCGCAAGCGCGCGGAGGCGGAGAGCCCGCCTGAGATGGGGGAGTGATTAGCGTGTTCGAAAGTTCTCGCACAATTGATTTTCCCGATGACTCGGCGCGGGATGACTTAAAACGGCTGTATCGGGACGCAAACGAGATAATCGTTCGCTCTATCGCGGCAAACCTGCCGCATCAGGCGGTGAAAAACGCACTGGCCGAACATGTTTTCTCACGCGGGCTTCACCTTCTTGCCATCGGAAAGGCCGCGTGGAGCATGTCGCGCGCGGCTTATGAGCAGCTTGGCGGACGCATCGAAAGCGGAATTGTCATCACGAAGTACGGGCACTCGAATGGCGCGATTGGAAACTTCGAGATTTTTGAGGCCGGGCATCCTATTCCTGATCAAAATTCCGTCGCGGCCACAGAGAGGGCTATCGAGCTGGCTTCCGGCCTCATGGAGTCCGATGAGCTCATATTCCTCGTCTCCGGCGGCGGATCGGCTCTCTTTGAAAAACCGCTACCCGGAGTAACATTGGACGATATGGCTCGCCTCTCCGCGAATCTTTTGGCGAGCGGGGCGGATATTTCGGAGTTCAACATTGTCAGAAAGCGGCTCTCCGCGGTGAAGGCTGGGAGATTCGCCAAGCTCTGCGAACCGGCGCGGGTATTCTCGGTCGTCCTGTCAGACGTGATAGGCGATCGTCTGGACATCATAGCCTCCGGCCCGGCGGCGCCGGATCTTTCCACGGTAAATGACGCGTGGAGCGCGATAGAGCGATATAAGATCCCTGTCTCGGACGCGCTTGCCGAGCGCCTGAATTTGGAAACGCCGTCCGAGACGCCTAACGTGACGAGCGTCGTGAGCGGAAGCGTCAGGACGCTGTGCAAAGCGGCGGAGGACGTTTCGAGATCTCTGGGCTATGAGCCCTTTGTCTTGTGTACGGAGATGGACTGTGAGGCTAGAGAAGCGGGCAGACTGATATCGTCGGCGGCGCGGGCGATAAAGAGCGGGGACTCCGCCATAAAGCCGCCATGCGCCGTCATATTTGGCGGGGAAACCGTCGTCCGCATCCGCGGCAGCGGCCGTGGTGGGAGGAATCAGGAATTGGCGCTCGCGGCTTCCGCCGGCATAGACGGCTTGGAAGGTGTGGTTATCTTCTCCTTTGGCTCCGATGGAACTGACGGGCCAACGGACTCAGCGGGAGGCATAGTCGACGGAGAGGTAATGAGCGAGTTTCGCGCGAGAGGTCTCACGCCTCACACTTTTCTTGAGAACAATGACAGCCACACGATTCTAAAAAAAGTGCGGAGGCTTGTCAATACCGGACCTACCGGAACGAATGTTAACGATATATCAGTGCTTCTGATTCTTTAATTACATTAAGGCTTATACCGGCCTCATCACCTAGTCGATCTTCCATAAATTATGAAGAAGATAACTAGTATGAGTACTAAACCCTGCCTCCCTCGCAATGCGTATAATTCAGTCATTCAATCCGTGGGGAGAGGGGGGAAAAAAAATTGGAGAAAGCAGTCGATTCGTCGGACGCAAAACCGGTCAAACCGTTAGACCTGCCGCGAAAGATATTTAATATAGGCAAGCTGGGCGAAGCTCTGAAAGAGAAGCTAAAGCGGCGGCTGGTTGCGGTTCAGAGGGATTTTGCGGGTGATTACATCTATTTCGAGGGCGTATTCGATGACGGTGTTACCGCTGGCTCGGACGGCGCGCCTGACGCCCTAGCGCGAGAGGGGTTGTTTGACTTCTTTAGAGAGAGAGAGCTGCTCCCATTTATTCGGCTTGATCTGTCGCGCGCGCCGCATGATGCAGACGGGCGTTTAAAGACAGACGAAAGCCTTCTGATGCTGAAGACGTTTATGGAAGCTCTGGTAACGAGCCAGCCTCAGGAATATTGGGAGGGAAGCCTTTTCGAGATAGCGCACAGCAAGGCTATTGACAATACGTGCTTTATGGAGTGCTATGCGCGGATATACAGCCTGCTGAAAAGTTTTTCGCCAAGGACCGGCGTGGGTTTGTACTCGTTTGACAGAAGCAATCGGGGCAATTATGACGCGTTGGAGGAGCGGCTCATCTTATGCGGAAAGGGGCGTTGCGATCCTGATTTTGTCACGATCGACGTAAACCCGGCGATAGATTTTGAAATGGGAACCCGAACCGGGCGATCGGATGAAATCGAGAAGGTGTGGCATGTCATCAACGACAGCGGCGCGGCGGCGATGGAAATGTACGTTATAGAGCGGAAGGATCCCAGAGGATCGGCGCGGCTCGAGTCGGACGTTTCCGGGAGAATCGCGTCGATGGTTTTGAGCCTTCCTGAATACGGGGATAAAATATCAGGCGCCGTATTCTGGCTTAACGGCGAATAGAGGCGGACGAAGGTTTGTTTGATTTCAAATTGGTATCAAATGCGTCTGAAAACGATCTTTCCTCCGACCATCGTGAGGTCGGCTGATATGTCCTTTATCTCGTCGGGCGGGATCGTGAAAATGTCCCGGTCGATAATTGTGAGGTCGGCCAAGCGGCCCGGTTTCAACCGCCCCTTCACATCCTCTTTGAACTCCGCGTAGGCGCTTTCGTACGTATACGCGTCTATCGCGGTCTCCACATCCACCGCTTCGTTTGGATTGTAGCCGCCGCGCGGTTTGCCGCCGAGATCCTTCCTCGTCACCGCTGAGTAAATGCATTTAAACGGATTGCAGTCCTCGACGGGTGAGTCAGAGCCGTATGAGACGTGAGCGCCAAGGCGGCGGAGCGTTTCAAACGCGTAAGACGTGGAGGCCTCCTCAGGGCCGACCCTGTCGGCGACCACGTGAAGATCGGTGTTGAGGAAGATGGGCTGAGCCATGACCAGAACGCCCATATCCGCGATGCGCTTTAAAAGAGGCATGTCCGTTATCTGGCAGTGGTTGATAATGTGGCGTAATTTGTTTTGCCCCCCGCGTATTATTTTCTCATACGCGTCGAGCGTTTGGGATATAGCGCCGTCACCGATGGCGTGCGTCATCACCTGGACGCCGTTGTCGGCGGCTATGCGGCAGAGCCGGTCTAATTGTTCGGATGGCAGACAGTCGACGCCCCTGTTGCCGGGGTCGTCGCGATAGTCCTCGCGCCGGAGCGCTGTTCTGGCGCCGAGGGAGCCGTCCTTGAACAGTTTCAGCGGGCCCAAGGTCAGTATGTCCCCGCGGTAAATCGGGTCGGTCCTCTCTGTCGCCAGATATTCCAGGAGCATGGCTTCATCGGAAAACGATACCTGGTGCCTCAAACGAATGTTTAGTTCTTCCTGAGCCAAAAGTTCCCGCGTTATCCCAAATATCTCCCGGCTCGTATCCTCCCGCGCGTCGTTTGTCTGGACGGACGTGAGCCCTACGCTCACGCAGTAAGCGATCGCCTTCCTGAAAAAATCCTTCTGTTCAGCCCGCGTGTAGGGCCTTATCGTCCCTTCGATTACCTGTATCGCGCTCTCCTTGAAAACGCCGGAAAGCTCTCCGTCCTCTATCTCGAATGTAACGCCGAGCCGCGCGGAGGAGGCGCTTAGCCCCGATAACTCAATGGCCTTCGAGTTCGCGGCGGCTGAGTGCATACACGCGCGCCTTAAGACTATCGGGATATCGCGTGATATTCTGTCGAGGTCTTTCCGGTTTAAAGCGCGTTTTTCCCCATCAAAGAAATCCTGATTCCACCCATTGCCTAAAATGCCGCGTTCGCGGGCATCCTGGTGTTCTTCGAGGTATCGTTTGCCTCTGTCCACTATCTCATCTACGGAGCGCGCTCCTGACAGATCGAGCGCCGAAAGCCCTTCCCCTGTGCCGGATAGGTGCATGTGCGAGTCGTTCAGGCCTGGCAGGACAGTTCTTCCATTAGCGTCGATCACCCGGGACCCGGCCGGGGCGGACGACAGTATCTCCGCGTCCGTGCCCACGGAAGTTATAATTCCGTTTGAAATATGAAGGGCCTCGGCGAAATTACCGCGCTCGACGTATATCTTTCCGTTCTTTACTATTGTGTCCATTGCCCCGTCACCCCATCCAGAATGGACAAGCCGCGCGCCGCCCTTTTTAAGTGGCGGGAACGCTTTTCAGCAAGATCCAGACTCTTTTAATATGCAGTTCGTCAATGACCTGATTAAACGTGTCGTCGCCCAATCCCATAATATCAAAGAGCATTCCGAGCGTGTCGAACTCCATGCGCGCAAGATGTCCTCCGGCGGCGGCAACCGTCGTCATCATCCTTGAAGCCTCGAGCCGCTCATCCATCGTCGTCTGCGCCGCAAGCAACCGCGCCGTTGTCACCATATCAGGCGGGTATAAGAGGCAATAATCCTTCAGCGCCCTGAGCGCGCGAATTTCGAGGTTCGTGAACGAGAAGTGTTTTTCCATGGCGTAAGAGAGCTGGACGATCTCGTAATCCAGAACGCAGCCGTCGCTTCCGGCGATAGCCAGTCCAAGCTCCACTAAGAGATGTTTTATGGCGTATAGGGGCGTAAGCGCGTCATTTTGTTCTATCGGGACGACCGCGACGACGCTGCCGGCATTTACCGCTGTTTCCCGCGCGATATCGGGCACGATAAGGCTGCCGCGCCCTTGAGCGGATACGCTTATGTCCTGTTTTTGGAAAAGCGAGAACTCACCGTCCGCCGCTATGCCAAGAATACCGCAAAACTTACCAACCGTCAGTAAATTAAGATTTACCGGCGCGCGTCTTTCATTGAAACCATTTTCCTCGTTGGTCATATACTCATACCCGCATCGAAGCAGGAAGCGCCGCCGCCTGACATAACGTCCTATTCCCGAAGACTTTCGCGCTCCTTGCGTTGATCTCTATTGGCCGCAAATATACCACCTCGTAAACGCCTTATCGGTATGTTATTGCTTTATGGCATGGTTTGTCAAATGATTTTTTTTTATAATTTTTTTTAAAATTAGAAAAATAAATGTAGATGTGTGAATTTCGCGGATATTTCTCATCGGGCCTGTTCCTCTTTAAAAATTGCTGGTAATATTCAATCGGTTGCGACAGACTTCTTTGCAAGGAGATGAAACGGTCATGAAAGACACGGCCGAACGGTATCACAATACGTTTTCAATTTCGTGGGATCAGCTGCAGAACGATTGCAGGATTCTCACGTGGAAGCTGCTGGCTGTAAGGAAGGAATGGTCGAAGATAATCGCCATAGCGAGGGGCGGTCTCGTGCCCGCCGCGATAATCGCGCGCGAACTCAATATAAGGGTAGTCGACACCGTCTGCATATCCAGCTACACGATCCGCAACCAGAGCGACAGTATAGACATACTCAAGCGGCCTGACTTGGCCGACATGGACGAGACGTGGCTCATCATCGACGACCTCGTGGACACGGGACGCACAGCGATAGAGACCCGTAAGATGTTTCCTGGGATTCACTTCGCAACGGTGTACGCCAAGCCAGAGGGCAGACCAATCGTCGACACGTTTGTCACCGAGGTCAGTCAGGATACCTGGATACTCTTCCCCTGGGACTCATACCCGACAACGTCCTTCATCTCCCCGATCGCCGACACTATATGATTTGAGGAACCGCATTCTTTAAATTGCCGCCAACGGATAATGGCACGCTATCCGGCGATCGCCGTTTAAAAACCTTATGGCGGGCACTTCTTCACGGCATAAATCGCGCGCGTAAGGGCAACGAGGGTGAAACCTGCAGCCAGGCGGGATATTTATGAAGCCCGGGATCTCCCCCTCTATCACAACGGGCGCGTTTTTCATCCTTGGGTTCGCTATAGGCGCCGCTTTAATCAGTATGTCAGTGTAAGGATGGGCCGGGTTTCTGAAAAGATCGCTGGTAGGGGCTTCTTCCACGATCATGCCAAGATACATTACCGCCACCCTATCCGATATATACTCGACAACTCGCAGGTCATGCGAGATAAAAAGCATACTGAGGCTGAGTTTTTCCTTTAGTTCAGCTAACAGGTTTATTATCTGCGCCTGAATTGACATATCAAGGGCAGAGACTGGCTCGTCTGCGATCAGGAGGTCAGGGTTCATCGCTATGGCCCTGGCGATTCCGATACGCTGCCGCTGGCCGCCGGAGAATTCATAAGGGTACCTATCCAGCGCATCATTGCCAATACCCACCATATCGAGCAATTTTACGGCACGCTCCGTCATCTCTCGACGGGGGCATATTTTATGCACCGAGAGTATTTCATAAAAAATTTGCCGTACAGTCATAGAAGGGTTTAGGGATGAATAAGGGTCCTGAAATATCATCTGCATATGATGGCGCACTTTTGTCAAAATGCTGCCCTTTGCCTTAGCAATATCGCCAAAGTCGAGAAAGTTAACCTCTCCCTCCGTGGGTTCGTACAGACGCACCAGAGTCCGTGACAGCGTGCTTTTGCCGCACCCGCTCTCTCCCACCAGCCCGGTTGTCTCTCCTTTGTATACGGTCAGGCTAACGTGATCTACAGCTTTAATGAGCATCTTGTCACGTTTTATCAACATATCGAACAGGCTCTCCCGTAAGGGAAAGTAGTGGCATAGGCCTTTTATCTCAAGGATTTTTCTTTTTTCGGTTGTAACGCCTTTCGCCTGTCCGGTCACCGCGAATCACATCCCGTGACGCCCGCTTTGCCCGAGAGGACCTCCGGGCGCAGGCAGCGTGAAAAGTGCCCTGTGGAAATTTCGGCCATCTCCGGCAGCCCTTTTACGCACAGAGAATCGCTGAAATCACACCTGGGAGAGAAAGGGCACCCTTTCGGCTTGTCGCTGAGGTTGGGGGGATTGCCCTTTATTGGCGTCAATTTTTTATTTTTTTGGCCGGTTTTCGGAAGGGACATCATCAGTCCGCAAGTATAAGGGTGGCTCGGCGAATCAAAGATCGTGTAAATATCCGCCGTCTCCATGATATTCCCCGCATACATCACAGCTACCCTGTCACACGTTTGAGCTGCGACGCCAAGGTCATGGGTTACTAAGATCATGCTCATGCCCATAGCTTTTTTCAGATCGGAGAGAAGTTTGATTATCTGAGTTTGGATAGTTACATCCAGGGCGGTTGTCGGTTCGTCGGCCAACAGAAGGCTCGGTTTAGCCGCGAGCGCTATAGCGATCATGGCCCTCTGGCGCATCCCTCCGCTATATTCGTGGGGGAACGCCTCCATCCTTTTCTCGGGAGAAGCTATCCCGACCGTCCTCAATATTTCGGCGGCTTTTCTAGTTTTTTCCTCATCGGTCATTGCGTCCGAGATAGCGTCACATATCTGGTCTTTTATCTTCATCACAGGGTTCAGCGTATCCATCGGTTCCTGAAAGATCATCCCTATTTCTTTCCCTCGGATTTCCTCCCACTCTCGCCCGGAAAGGCCGGCGATATCCCTGCCCTTGTAAATGACCTCCCCGCTTTCAATTTTTGCCGGTGGGTGAATAAGCCCTATGATAGAACGGCATGTGGCGCTTTTACCGCATCCGGACTCTCCTATAAGCCCGAAGACCTCGCCCTTTTCCACGGTAAAATTCACGCCGTCAACGGCATATACCTTGTCGCGGCCCGATTTAAAATAAGTTCTCAAGTTTTTGACTTCCAATAAGATTTCAGACATCTTACCAGCCTATCTGCCGTGCATCTGTTTCATCATGCGGGAGACGGAGCTGCCGAACACGTTGATGGTTATGCCGGTCAGCATCAGGACAATTCCAGGGAAGGTGGATATCCACCAGGCGTAAGCCATAAACGGGCGCCCTTCCGATATGATCGCGCCCCATTCCGGCGTCGGGACTTCAACGCCGAGGCCCATAAAGCTCATTCCTGCGGCGGTAAGCATACAGAGCATTATATCCGTAATGCCGTAAACTACAGAGGACTGCACGACGTTCGGCATTATATGGCGGAATAGGATTCGCGCGTTTGAGAATCCTAGTACCTTGGCGGCCTGGACATACTCCGCGTTTTTTTCCACGAGGACTTCGCTCCGCGACAGTTTCGCGTATTCGCGCCACCCGACGAGCCATATAGCTATGTACAGGTTGCGCATACCAGTCCCAAGGATGCTCACGATCAAAATTATGAGTACCGTGAACGGGAAAGCGGTCGTTATGTCGAGGATGCGCATCATTACCGCGTCAATCTTGCCGCCGAAATATCCGGAAACAAGCCCTATGAACACCCCTGTGAGAAAAGGGACCGCCGTGGCTAGAACGCCGATGACCAAATCCACCCTCGTCCCGTATATGACCCTGGAGTAGCAATCCCTGCCGAAGTTGTCGGTGCCGAAAAAATGTCCCGCGGAAGGGGGTTGCATGAGGGCTTCCATGTTTTGCTCGTAAGGGTCGTACCTTGTGAACCAAGCAGGGAAGATAGCGACAGTTATAATTAATAGCAAAATAAGGGAGGAAACGATAAATTCCTGATTGCAGTTCCTGAAGAAGTTTAGCAGGCGCCCTGTATTTTCCATTTAAATCTTTCCTCCGCCGCCGGCTACTTGAGCGTTACCCTGGGGTCTAGGAAAGAGTAAGAGATATCGGTTAAGAGGTTTATAACCAACACTATCACCCCGAACAGAAATACTAGCCCCTGCACAAGTGTGTAGTCCCTTGAAAGCACGCCCGTAAGCAGCAGCGAGCCTATGCCCGGCAGGGCGAATACAGATTCGATAACGACGCTGCCGCCCAGGAGCCCGGTTATCCTGATGGAAAGGAGCGTTACCGTCGAAACCAGCACATTGCGCATGATGTACCCGGAAGTGACCTTTCGCGCGCTCAGCCCTTTACTATAGGCGAAGTCGACGTAGTCTTTCTTCAGGACATTCACCACGCTGGCCTGTATGTTCCTGATGATCAAGGTCATGGTCGAGAGGCTGCCGACAAAAGACGGGAGTATCAGCGAATGGAGGTGCTCCATAAAACTAGTCCCCCACCCCCCTACCGGAAATACTGGAAACCTCAAGGCTAAAAGCATCAGCATCAATAGCCCGAGCCAGAAGATAGGGACGGAGGTAAAGATGAGCGAAAGCGAAGAAACCAATCGCCCAAATCTGCCGTCGCCGTGGATTCCGGCATAAAAACCCAGCGGGAACGATATAAGCACAGAAAAAAACGCCGTCAGCACAGTCAAGGATACGGTAACTACTGATTTTTCCAGGAACAGCGAAAGCACCGACTGTTTCAAATATATAGAATTACCAAAATCCAACTTGGCAGTCTGTTTCAGATAATACAGATATTGCACCAGAAAAGGTTTGTCCAAGCCCATCTTTGCCCGGAGGGCGGCGAGGGTTTCCTCTGTCGCCTTGTCTCCAAGCATCTTTACAGCGGGATCTCCGGGGATAAGCCTCATGCTGCCGAAAACGATAAAAGATATTACAATCAATACAGGAAACATCTGCAGTATCCTGTTGAATATATATTTCACCTGCTGCATCGTTTTAAAAACCCCTCAACCCTTCGCTATAATTATATAGGTAATCATAGCGAAGGGCTTATTTTTTCTTTGCGGTTATTTCGAGAGAAGCTCGAAATTATACACTCCAAGCGGGTTTTGTTCGAAGCCCGTCACACTTTTAGAAGATGCTACGACATATGGTACATAGAACATTGGGAGCAGGGGCAGGTCGTCGTTGTACAGTTCTTGAACCTTCGCGTACAAAGCGGCCCGTTTTGCGGGATCCATCTCCGAATTTGCCTTCACTGCGTAAATTTCAGCTTCTTGTTGCTTCGGGCCGCTCCAATCCGAGCGATAACAGTGCCGTCCCAGAGCGGATATGGCTATATTGCCGAATTGCGTAGGGTCGGCGATGTCGCTGGTCAACGCATTCAGCAGAGATTGATACTTCATGCCGCCCCAATTCGACCACACAGTCGCGCTATCCAGTTGCTCCAATTTTAAGGCCACTCCAATCTTAGACCACGCTTCCTTGATCATGACCGCCATCTGGAGTTCGTTGAAGTTACCGGAAGTAAAGGTAAGGCTTATTTGAAACCCGTCGGGATAAGCGGACTTCGACATGAGTTCCTTCGCCTTCTCTAAATCGTACGGCAATGGTTTGATTTGACTATTGTAGTGAGGGAGAGCCGGTGATATCAGCCCTGTGGACAAGGCTGCCTTGCCATTGTATATGACTTTATTTATAGCGTCCCGGTCGATCGCGTAAAGCAGCGCTTTTCGGACATTGGGGTCACTGAGTTCCGGCAGCGAGTTGTTCACCGATATAAACGACGTGTACGTCGAGGCCGGCATATAGACTTTCGTTCTTCCGACGCTGAGTTCGGCGGTCCTGTTAAAGGGCACGTACGTTATCACGTCGACCTGTCCGGCCTGAAGCTGCATAATCTTAGTGTTATCGTCGGGGACGACGTTGAAGATAATTTTATCCGCTTTGGGGAGCCCTTCCTTCCAATAATAAGGGTTT
This sequence comes from Synergistaceae bacterium, assembly GCA_031269875.1. Taxonomy (GTDB): domain Bacteria; phylum Synergistota; class Synergistia; order Synergistales; family Synergistaceae; genus JAIRNC01. Next base: position 17,466 of record JAISYM010000036.1, on the reverse strand, counting down.
TTGGCGAACACTAGCTTTTCGCCCCTGTTCCAGCTCTCTAGCATGAACGGGCCTGTCCCGATCGGGTTCTGCGCTATACCGTCGTCGCCCACTTTCTCGCAATAGGCTTTTGGCATGACCGACGCGCAGAACATCGACGTCGCGGCCAGGAAAAAAGGAGAGGGCGCCTTAAGCTTGAACCGCAATGTATTGTCGCCTGTGGCGGTTACCTTGTCGATCATGGAAAAACTATCGGTCCAAACGCTTTCTTTGGACGTGATCAGACGCTCGTAGCTGTAAATCCAGTCATCGGTGGTGACGGGGGTGCCGTCTGAAAATTTCACGCCCTCTTTCAGGTAGAACGTATATGTGATGCCGTCGGGACTGACATCCCACCTTTCGGCAAGCTCGGGCTCTACCTTCGTCCCGTCCGCGCTGCTCTTTGTCAAGCCTTGGACGACAAGGTTGCATACCCAGATGTCGGAATTGTCATTGCCGTGTATCGGGTCCAAGATAGTCGAATCCGCTGGGCGAGCGATAGTTATTTCCGTGGAAGCTGACGAGGCGGCGGGCAGGGTAAATACTAACAACATGGCAACCAGAAAAGCGCTGTACAACTTTGCGTTCAGTGTAACCACATCCCTCATTAGAATATTTTGAATAATGTAAAATTATAGCCCTGAAAATTTAAATGTCAAACAGCCGGCCCGATTGGCCGCATTAGAAAAGTTCGTATTACGGACGTAAATGTGCGATATGTCCTACGAAATACAGTATTTTAGTAAATTACCATAATTACATGCTCAGAAATTATCTTGTTTGAACGTAAATACAATTTTCAGTAACACCGCGTTTACAATCGTTTTTCAAACATAAAAATGCGATATAATAGCACATTATTTTTTCCCTGTAAGGAGAAGTGTAATGTTGGTGGTAAAATCTAGCGCCCTCACTTGGGTCAGCGTTCCGGAAAATCGGGACGATGTTTGAGTTCAAAATAACAGCGGAGTGTCCGGTTACGGGAGCGAGGGCCGGAGAGCTCTTTACGCCGCACGGTGTCATCGAAACGCCGCTCTTTATGCCAGTCGGAACGCAGGCTTCAGTCAAGGCTATGTCGCCGCACGAGTTGGAGGAGCTCGGCGCGCAGATCATACTTGGGAACACGTATCACCTCTACCTCCGGCCGGGGGCAGATATCGTGGAGGCGGCGGGCGGACTGCACAGCTTTATGAACTGGCCCCGGGGCATATTGACAGACAGCGGAGGTTTTCAGGTCTTCTCTCTGAGGCAGCTCAGGAAGATAACGGACGACGGGGTCGAGTTCCGCTCACATATCAATGGGAGCGCGCACTTTATGACGCCGGAGCTCTCCATAGGCGTTCAGGAGCGCCTCGGAAGCGACGTCGCCATGTGCTTCGACGAGTGCGTGAAACTTCCTGCCACGGAGGAGACCTCGCGGGTGGCGATGGAGCGTACGCTCAAATGGGCGTTGCGGTGTAAAAAATTTCACACGAGGGAAGATCAGGCGCTTTTTGGTATCGTGCAGGGGGCGCTTTACAGCGATCAGCGGATAGAGTGCGCGTCGAGACTCATGGAAATGGACTTCCCCGGCTACGCGATAGGCGGGCTTTCCGTCGGCGAGCCGAAGGAAGAGATGTACAGGATATTAGACGCGGTCGCGCCGGTTCTGCCGCGCGGCCGTCCGCGATACCTCATGGGGGTCGGAATGCCTGACAACCTTGTCGAATCCGTCGCGCGCGGGGTCGATATGTTCGACTGCGTTCTGCCCACCCGCAACGGACGCAACGGAAGCCTTTTAACATGGAGAGGCAGGATAAACATAAAGAACGCGGCGTACGAGCGCGATTTCGGGCCTATCGACGAGCAGTGCGGCTGTTACGCGTGCAGGAATTTCACCAGGGCTTACCTGCGCCACCTTTACAAGTGCGGCGAGATACTTTCGGCGCGCCTGTGCAGCTTACATAATCTTTATTTTTTGACGAACTTGATGAAAAAAGCGAGAAGTGAGATAATAAAAGGAAGCTTTCCTGATTTTTACAAGAACTTTGTCAGTTCGTGGTTAACGGAGGATATTTAATATGTCGGCAAATGGCGGAATTGTTCCGGCGACAAGGGAGTCGATAAGGGAGGCCGCTCGTATCATACGGGGCGGCGGGCTTGTTGCCTTCCCGACCGAGACGGTTTATGGGCTCGGAGCGAACGCGCTGGACACTGACGCGGTAAAAAAAATATTCGAGGCAAAGGGCCGTCCCCAGGATAATCCCCTCATAGTTCACGTCTCCGGGATACGGGAAGCGGCGGAGTACGCGGAAGTCCGCGAACTCGCTGAGAATCTGATGAACAACTTCTGGCCGGGGCCGCTGACGGTCGTGCTGTATTCCGTCGGAATCATTCCGGATGTGACGAGGGCGGGCCTCGACACGATAGCGCTGCGGGTTCCTCTGCATCCGGTGGCGCTCTCTCTCATAAAGGAGGCGGGCGTGCCGATTGCGGCCCCTTCCGCGAACAAGAGCGGACGGCCCAGCCCGACGTCGGCCAGCGCCGTCGCGGACGACTTGGGCGGCGCCGTCGATCTCATCATTGACGGCGGGTTTACGTCTGTTGGGCTTGAATCCACTGTCGTCGACGCCACGGGCGACCGGGTGACCGTTCTTCGTCCGGGAGGCGTGACAAGGGAGATGCTGGCTAAGGTCGCCGATCTGTCGGATGGCGATGAAAGGGCGTTTGCGCACAGGTCTCCCGGGACGCTGCACAGGCATTACGCTCCAGACGTCCCGCTGTTTTTGTGGGACGGCTTCGAGCGCGCTTCCTTTGAGATGGCGCGAGGAGTGAAGTGGTGCTACATGGGCGTTAAGGAACCGCCGAAGGACCTGGACACGTCGTACAGGAAAATAATTTTCAGCTCTTTGGACGAGTACGCCAGGGAACTCTTTTCGATGCTCCGAGAGTTCGAGACGAGCGGCGGGCAGATTATCATAGCGCAGCTCCCGGGGGAGAGCGATATCGGTTCGGCGATACGCAACCGCCTCGAACGGGCCGCTAACATATAAAAAAACGATGAAATGAGGTGTGTTGGGTGAAGATATTTATCAGCGCTGATATGGAGGGTGCTACCGGCGTCGTGAACGTCGCTCAGACCGATCACAGGGAGAAGGAGTACGCGTTCGGCTGTACTATGATGTCGCACGACGTAAACGCCGTCATACGAGGCGCGCTTGACGCCGGTGCGGACAGTGTGCTGGTGAACGACTCTCACTGGCGGATGATAAACATTGATATCGCCGGGCTCGGTTTCGGAGAGCGGGTATGCCTCCTGAGCGGTTCCCCTAAAGCTCTCACGATGATGGAGGGCTTCGAGACCGCGGACGCCGCCTTTTTTGTCGGGTACCACGCGAAAGCCGGTACCGGGAAGGCGATTATAGATCACACCATAAGCGGGCAGGTGATTTACTCGATAACGCTCAACGGGAAGGAACTGGGGGAGACGGGGCTCAACGCGGCAGTCTGCGCCCAGCGCGGAATCCCGCTCGCCTTGGTCACGGGAGACGCCGCCGTGTGCGCGGAAGCGTCGGAGCTTCTGGGCGAGGGCCTTGTAACGGCTTGCGTAAAGAAAGCGCACGGCAGAGAGGCCGCGGAGTGCCTCCTGCCGGAGACGAGCGCGGAAGTTCTGAAGGAGGCGGCGGGAGAAGCCGTCCGTCGCGCGCGCGGCGGGAAATCGCCCGTAATGGATATCGGCGACGGCTCTTTCGATCTGCGCGTCGCGTTTCACAATTCAAAGCAGTGCGACAGGGCCGCGATCCTTCCGGGTGTGGAAAGGCTCGACGGGCGCGCTGTCCGCGTTACGGGAACGGATATGACCAATATGATGCGGCAGGCTATGTCGCTTATATCGCTTGCCGGGAGCTAGAGGCGGCTGAAAGCGATCCGGTAACGATTGCCATCCGCGGGATGAAGGGGGAGTAGAAATGCGCGTCTATATATCAGTTGACGCCGAGGGCTGCACAGGGATTTTCAAACTGGCACAGGTAATGTCCGAAAATGGGGGTTACGATTTTTGCAGGAGAATGATGGAGGGCGACGCTAACGCCGCGATATCGGGCGCTTTCAGGGCGGGCGCTTCGGAAGTCATCGTAAACGACGCTCATAACAGCGGCGATAACATCCGCATCGACAATCTCGACCGGCGCGCGCGGCTGATCAGCGGAGGTGACAGGCAGTTTTCAATGATGGAGGGCATATCGCCCGAGTTCGGCGCGGCGATGTTCATCGGCTATCACAACCGCAAGGGGGGCGGCGGGGTTATATCGCACACGTACTACTACAGCGAAATGCAGGAGGTGCGCATTAACGGGACGCCCGTAGGGGAGAGCGAGATCAACGGACTCCTCGCGGGCAGCTTCGGCGTGCCGCTTGTATTCCTGTCTGGCGATCAGTACGCGGCTGAGAACATCAAAGCGAAGGTACCAGGCATACGGACGGCCGTCACAAAGAAGGCGATCGGATACGCTTCGGCGGAGTGCGTAAATCCCGAAATTACCTGGAAATTGATTGAAGAAGAGGTATACGCGGCGATATCCGGTCTCCGAACCTCCCCCATAAAGCCCATGAGCGACCCGCCTTACGCCCTTGAAATACAATTCGCCACGCCGGGACACGCAAACCGAGCCTCTCTTTTGCCCGGCTCACGGCGCGTGTCCCCGACGACAGTCGGCTTCGAGGCCGCGGATTACAGCGATATCTTCAGGGCTTTTCTCTGCCTCATAACGCTTGCCTCCACATTTAACGAGTACAGATAAAGAGCGGAAGCGCAAATGGAATTTAAATATTACGAACATGGCGTATATCTCGGAGATTTCAGGTTCGATAATATTGGCGTTCACGCCAGACGGCGGAACGTGCTTGACGGCTCTTGGGGTGAGGAGTCCGAGATAACCGGGACCGCTTCCGGGGATGGGTTCCCGTTTTCGGAGGTAATCCCGCTATCGAGAGCGTTTTATATGAGTATGCGCGAATCCCGCGCTCGCGAAACGGTTTTGCCTGACGGCAGAATTTATGAGATTTACAAGAAGATGAGCGACGGAAAAAAGTCAGTTACGGTCTGGGCGCTCGTTTCCGGCGGCCCGATGCTGGACCTGGCGGTAGACGACGAAAACGGGGAGCTGCGGGCTGTATTCTGGACGGGTAAAAACGGGACGGCGGTGCTCGTAGAGGACGGTTGGGAGGGAGTTACACCCGTCGCTCTGTGGGACGACGAACCTTTTGCGCGCTTTCCGAGCCTTCCGCGGGCTGGGGCGGTCTGTCACCGCGGTACGGAGTTTGTCTCCATGCGCGACGGCGTTCGCCTCGCCACGGAGATATGGCTGCCGCTGGATGGAGCCGCGAAACACCCTGCCGTGCTGATGCGGACTCCATACAACAGACTGATAGGCGGTCCCCGCATGATATATCTGGCACAGCGCGGCTACGCTCTTGTCTGTCAGGATGTCAGGGGCCGCGACGATTCGGAGGGCGAATTCATGCCGGCGGTGAACGAGGCGCGCGACGGGGAGGACACGCTCGAATGGCTGGCGTCTCAACCGTGGTGTGACGGCAGCGTCGGAATGATAGGCGGGTCATACCTTGGCAGAGTGCAGTGGCAGGCCGCCTCGACGGGTCACCCCGCGCTCAAGTGCCTGGTGAGCCAGGTGACGGCCGGCGGCCCGTTTGTGGATACGCCGAGACCGGAGGGCACGTACAGCACAGGTTTTTTTGCGTGGATGTTTATGATGTCGGAGCGAAGGGCGGATAGCGGGAAGATGGCGCGGAACGACTGGCGGGAGCTGTTGGCGTCGCGGCCTCTTCGCGGCATACCGGAAAGAGCTCTCGGCAGGAAACTCTCGTTCTGGGAGGAGTGGGTCAACCATCCGGACTACGATGAATTTTGGGAGAGCGTCGATTGGGCCGCCTCCGGGGATAAAATAGACCTCCCGGCGCTTCTCATATCGGGCTGGTATGACGACGACGGTATGGGAACACTGGAGGCATGGGAGATGAACAAATCCAGGGGCCGGAAGAATCAGCGGATGATACTGGGCCCCTGGTTTCACAATTACAACACGACGCGCTGTATCCACGGCGTCCGTTTTGGCCCGAACGCGCTCAGGTACGACCTCGACCTGCTCGCGCTCCGCTGGTTTGAACGATTTTTGAGGGGAGTAAAAAATGGCGTGGAGTCCCCGGTTGTCGAATACTATGCCGTAGGGGAAAACGAGTGGAAGGAGTCCGCCTCGTGGCCGCCTGAGAACGCGCGGGCCAAGCCGCTTTACCTGCACAGCGGCGGGAGGGCCAACAGCTCCTCTGGGGACGGCAGCCTGTCGTTCGACGCCCCGAACTCAGAGCCTGACGACACGTACCTTTATGACCCGGACGACCCGGCGCCGCAGATCATAGACATGGCGGAGAACGAGATGGCCGTGCCGGAGAACTACAGGGAGGTCGAGGCGAGGAGCGACATCCTCGTCTACACGTCGGCGCCGCTCGATTCTCCGGTCGAGGTCGCCGGTACAGTGACGGCGGTCCTTTACGCGGCAAGCGACGCCCCGGATACGGACTGGCTCGTGCGCCTCACGGACGTCGACTTAAACGGCGACTCGATCCGTCTGACCGACCGGATCGTTCAGGCGCGGTATCGCGCCTCGCGGAGCAAACCGGAGCTCCTTACCCCGGGAGAGACAGCGCGTTACGAGATACGCCTGCCGCACATCGCGAACACGTTTTTAAAGGGCCACAGGATAAGGGTTCACGTCACTTCGAGCGCCGGAAACCTGACGTTCCCGAACCCGAATACGGGAAGGGATATCTCCTCCGAGACGGAGGTGCGGACAGCGCGTCAGAGCGTGTCGCATCGAAACGGCGCGGCCAGCTGCCTCATCCTGCCCGTGTGCGAATAGCGGGCGACCCGTTAAAAAAAGGCTGATTTATTGTTAGATGCCTAAAGGGCGAAGATTTAAACCCTCGCGGCGTCAGGCTTCCTAAACGGCAAAATTTTGTTTAGGCTCATTAATCAGTCTTTCCTTAAACGCAGACGCGGGGCATTCTGGCGGTGAAGGAGACCGGAATCGTTCCGGTAATCGTGGATAATTTTTCCGCGATCTCCTCGACCGTGATGGCGTCTCCGCCTTGCCGGCCGATAAGAACGGCCTCGTCGCCCACTTTGGGGTCCTTTAAGTGCGAAACGCCCACCACGCACTGATCCATGCAGATACGGCCGCGAATCGGGCAGCGCTTGCCCTGTATCAGGACGCAGCCCCTGTTCGAGAGCCCCCTGTCGTACCCGTCGGCGTAGCCGACCGGCAGGACGGCCACCAGCTCGGGTTCGTCCGTCCTGTACGTCGAGCCGTAGCTGATGCCGGCGCCGGCCGGTAGTTCGCGTATCAGGCTTACCGCCGTCTTGACCTCGAAGCACGGTTTTATCGGGACGGATGAGCCGCACTCCGGGCTGGGTATGAGCCCGCTCAGGATATGCCCGGGCCTCACCGCGTCCATATACATATTCGACAGATTCGCGAGGATTGCGCCGGAGTTGCAGCAGTGCGACATCTTAACGGGAATCCCCGCCCCCTTGATCTCCTTTATGACTGATTCGAAGACGGCGAACTGCCGCAGAGTCGCGGCGGCGTCCTCCTCGTCGGCCTTCGCGAAATGAGTGAAAACGCCCTCGATATCTATCCCCGGAAGCGCGCGCAGCTTTTTGGCGGCGTTTAAAGCGTCCTCCGGCAGAAAACCGATCCGTCCCATACCGCTGTCGACCTTCAAATGGACGCGCGCGGCGCGTCCGATTTTCCCGGCAGCGCCAGACAGCGCCTCCGCCATTCCCATATCGGTGACGGTGGAGAGAATGCCGAGTGATACGTACGTTTCAGCGGCGTCACGCGGCGACTGGCCCAGAACCAGAATCTGGTTCCGGATGCCGGCTTCCCGGAGTTCGACGGCTTCGTCCGGCGTGGCTACGGCGAAGAAATCCGCGCCTTCCTCCATGAGCGCGCGCGCGACCGGGATAACTCCCATGCCGTAAGCGTTTGCTTTAATTACCGCAATCACTTTCGCGGCCCCGGCGTTTTCCCTGATAGCGCGGAAGTTATGCCTGTAATTTTCAAGAGAGACTTCCATTCTTGTTTTGCGCAGATTCATACCTACACACCCCCAGCCCAGGCATGCCGTGCTTTTATATCGATGTCCGCCGTTTTATATTTTCCAAGCAACGATTCTTAGAAATTCTAACACAATCAGTGAAATTACGCAGTCTAATGCGGAACATACACAAAAAAATATCAGGGAAATTACTAACTTGACAAAAAGTACATAGATAGATAATATTTCCTTAGGATAAAGATGATTAGCGTTATAACTCGCATAAAAAAAGCGAAAAAGGTTTAATTTTTTGCCTCAAAACAGGTCTATATTAAAAACCTGACATCCCATCATATATCCGCACAAATATCCACGTACCAGATCCTTTCACGGGGGGTAGGCTGAGCCGGAGCCCCTCGTTATTATTTTGCCGTTTGGGAAAGCGGACGCCTCAAGGGTTTAAATCCCAACCCTCTAAGCCCCTGACAATAAAACCGCCTTTCCTTAAATATGGTAGAATCCTTTTAAGATGGTTGTAAAGCTGAGGTGTTACCTTTGTTTGACTTTGGCAGCCGGGCGGTTTCCGCCTGTTCGCGGTCTGAAAAGCGCGAAGTGATCTCGCTGATTGAATCGCAGTCCCTTATTTTCGAGGAAGGCGCCGATTTCACGGCTCTTGTGGAGGATGCGGACGGAAGATTGGCGGCCACGGCCAGTCTGTTTGGAAACGTCGTCCGGATGGTGGCGGTCTCCCCGGAACACCGGGAGTCGGGGTTGTCCGCCGTGGCGATATCGAGCCTCATAGAGGCGTCGAGGGCGGCGGGTATCTCGCATCTCTTTTTATACGCCAAACCTGACGCGGCTTTTCACTTCGCTTCGCTGGGTTTCCGCAATATAGCCGAGACGGACGCGGTCTCTCTGCTTGAAATAGGCGAACCGGGAATCGGCGCTTATCGCAGATATCTTGCGGAAAACCGCGTGAATACCAGCGATGGGGAAAAAATCGGCGCGATAGTCGCAAATTGCAATCCCTTCACGCTGGGGCACCGGTATCTGATCGAGCGCGCTCTGGACCGGTGCGATGTGCTTTACGTCATCGTGGTGGAGGCGAACCTCTCCTGTTTTTCATTTGCCGACAGGTTCGCTATGGTTAAGGACGGCATCGCGGATCTCGGCGCGTCCGGCGCACTGAAGGTGATAGGGAGCGGCGAATACGCGGTTTCAGCCGCCACGTTTCCCACATATTTCCTGAAGGACAGAGCGGAATCGCAGATATCGAGGCAGCAGGCAAAGCTCGACATAAACCTCTTTATCAGGCTTTTTGTACCGGCGCTTGGCCTCGACGCCAGATTTTTCGGGAACGAACCCTCATCTCCCGTGACTGCCATATATAACGGCGTTATGCTCGGCGCGCTGCCAGAGGCCGGTATCGAAGCGATCGAGATCGAGCGCAAAAGGACTCCTGACGGCGGCGTTATCTCAGCGTCCAAGGCGCGCGATATGCTGACAGCGGGAGATACGGCGGAACTTGGTCTCTATCTGCCGGAATCCACCATCTCATACTTGAGGGAACGCCGATTTATTGAAAGAGGCCAGAAGTGAGAGCTTTAAGGGATCAGCCTCAAATCGACAGTGACATCGGCGCCCTTTTAGCCGCAAGGGAAGAACGGGCGTGGCTGCAAAAATACCTGCTCCGCGCTCTTTGTGGGTTCGGCGGCTGTGTCGTCCAGTTCTCGCTCAATATTCCAGGCTGGCCGAAGCGGCTCGACGGCGACACGCCTGCGCTTCGCGCCTGCGCTGAAATTTTCACCAAGCGGACTGGCGATTTAGCGTCTCCCATCGCGGTTTTTTCACTCACAAACGCGGCCGGAGCGGCGATTATTTCGGCGTTTTCCGCGTATGGCGGAGATTTTGATCTGCGGCTGCGGCTCAAAAGCGCGGCGGTTCAAATCGAGGAAGATTTTGAGTGGGGGAGGGTGTTGGATATCGATGTAATCGCGATAGATGGCCCTCTTTCCCGCTCACTGGCGGGCATTGCGGCAAGGAGATGTTTTTTCTGCGGAGAAGATGCCAAGATATGCGCCCGGACGCAAGCCCATCCGATAACGGAGCTTCGCGGCAGGGCTGGAGCCCTGATTCGCCTCGCCGCATCCGATAACCCGGTGTCTTTTGCCCGCAAGCCCGAATAAATTATAGAAATTTTCGCGGCAGGAGTGTGAAAATTGTATTGGTGGTTAATTTTTTTTTAAGTTTATTTTTATTTGAGAGGGGTTTTAAAAATGGCGATACCTTCATTCGATCTTAAGCGCAATTACGCGCGGGTGGAGGACGAAATTAAGGAAGCTATAGACCGGGTCCTTGCCTCACAGCATTTCATAATGGGGCCGGATGTCGCGGCTTTCGAAGGTGAGGCCGCCGCGTACTTGGAGACGCCTTACGCGGTTGGGTGCGCGTCGGGATCGGACGCTCTGATATTGGCGCTTATGGCTTCAGGGGTAGGCCCAGGGGACGAGGTCATTACGAGCCCATTCAGCTTCTTCGCGACGGTGAGCTGTATAACTCGCCTTGGCGCGAGGCCTGTCTTCGCGGACGTCGAACCGGATACTTACAATATGGCCGTGGAGAGCGTCGCAAGCGCCCTCACACCCAAGACGAAAGCCGTTATACCGGTTCACCTCTTTGGGCAGCTTTGCAGGCTGGAGGAGATAACCGGCGCACTGGAGGAGAAAAACATCGCGCTCGTCGAGGACTGCGCTCAAGCGTTCGGGGCGCACCGGGTACATGACGGCAGAATTATCCGAGGCGGCGCGTGGGGAGGGTTTGGCTGTTTTTCGTTCTTTCCCACAAAAAACCTCGGGGCTTATGGCGACGCCGGAATGGTCACATGTTTTAAAGAGTCCGACGCAAAGGAGCTGTCGAGGCTTCGGGTGCATGGGGCGACGGAGACGTACCTCCACGATGAGGTTGGCTTGAACAGCAGGCTCGATTCCATACAGGCGGCGATACTGAGAGTCCGCCTCCGTAAAATCGAGACCTGGACGGAGGAGCGCCGAGAAGCTGCCCGCCGTTATGGGCTGCTCTTTGCGGAGCGTTCACTCGAAGACGAGATACAAACGCCGGTCGAGACTCCCGGCAACAGGCATACATATCACCAGTACGTTGTGAAGGCGAAACGCCGTGACGAACTTCAGAAGTTCCTGGCGGAGCGCGGCGTAGTGACGCGAGTCTACTACCCCCTGCCGCTGCACCTGCAGCCCTGCTTCGCGTCCGCCGGATACAAGCCAGGCGCGTTCCCCGTCGCGGAAGCTCTCTCCGGCCAAGTGCTGGCGTTGCCGATGTTCCCGGAATTGCTCCCGGAGGAGCAGGAGACAGTGGTTTCAGCGATAGCCGAATTTTATAAAAGATAGTACCAATTAATGATGAACCCGAGATGACGGGCCGGCGACTCACTCCGCGAATTGGACCGCTCATACACCTCTGTCCTGAGCTGATTCGCTCGCCCGACATCCATGTCGGGCACCAATTCGCTGCGTTCGTTCGTCGGTCCGTCATCTCTTTAAATGAATTAATCGGCCGCCGCCGGCGGAAATGGGTCGGTAAATGTTCTGGCCGCGAGCGCCGTGTCGAGGTCATAGAGCAGGGCGGGGTTGTCTCCTATCAGCTTGACCTTCGAGACGAGTTCCTCCGCGCTCGATTCCTCCTCTACCTGTTCCGCGACGAACCACGCCAGGAAATTATACGTAGCGTGGTCGCGCTCCTCCATAGCGATTGTTGCTATATTGTCTATCAGCCCGGAGACGTGCTTTTCATGCGCCAGAACCCTCTCGAAAACTTCCTTTACGCTGTCATACGACGCTTGGGGCGCCTTTATATCGGCAAACGAGGGAGCCTCGCCGCGTTCGAGTATGTGTTTGTAGATGTGAACGGCGTGAGCCATCTCCTCCTGTGATTGTACGTAAAGCCAGTTCGCGACTCCCTTGTAACCCGCGCGGTCGGCGAAAGCCGACATGCCCAGATACAGGTACGCCGAGTAAAATTCCGCGTTCACCTGATTACTCAGAGCCTTCAAAACACGTTCCTTAAGCATTGCAATCCCTCCGTTCAAAATTTAAGTACTGTTAAAGACGCTCAATTATCGGATTATAGATCATACGCTTTACGCGATTCACAGCCATTTAGCTGATATGAAGGAGGATATGCCGTGACCTGCGGTAGTATAATGGCGGTGAATTAGGTAAAATTATCCCATATTTGTCAGGGGGGTTTCAGATGGGCGGTACAGGTTCACACGCGCTGGTGGTAATAGATCCGCAGAACGATTTCTGCGATCAGAGGGGTTCCCTGTACGTTGACGGCGCCGCGTCGGATATCGCCCGCCTTTCGTCGCACATAACGGAAAGGGGCGGGGAATACTCCGATATTTTCGTTTCGCTCGACTCTCACGACGTAATAGCGATATTCCACCCCAGGTTCTGGGTTGGCGAAGATGGACTCAACCCGGCGCCCTTCACGCGGATAAGCGAGGGCGATTTATCTTCGGGAAAGTGGCGGCCCGCGTCCCCTTTATATCGGGAGCGCGCGGCCAAGACATTTTCAGCCATGAAGTCAAAACAGATCGACTCCATGATGATCTGGCCCGAACACTGCGTCGTCTCGACGTGGGGATGCCAGATCGCCGACGCGCTGCGCGACGCGCTCAGATCGTGGCGCGGCATTACGGGACGGGCTGTGCGCTACGTATTCAAGGGAGAAAATCCGTTCACGGATCAGTTCTCGATTTTCGAGGGCGTCGACAGCTCGTGGCCAGAAACGTCGTTTAACGAGGCGCTCTTTTCTCGCCTATCCGGTTTTGACGCGGTAACATTCGCCGGCGAGGCGCTGAGCCATTGCGTCGAATCGTCGATTGTCTCCTATACGGGACGACTCGGCCATACCGCGCGAAAATCGCAAAAGATAACCCTTCTCGCGGACTGTACGTCGCCTGTCGCCGGTTTTGACCGTCAGTCCTCATTGAGCAGGATAACCGCGTCTGGAGTTTCATGCGTAACGACGGCGTCATAGCCGCGATCGCTACCGCTTGGGGAGAGTCCGCCATAGCGGTAATGCGATTGTCCGGCGCCGGAGCGGTTGAAATCACGGACAAATTTTTCCGAAGTAAAAAGGGGAAAGCCATCTCCTCCCTTCCCGCGCGTTATATGTCGCTCGGCGTCATACGGGATCAAAGCGGCTCGACCGTTGACGAGGTGCTTGCTGTTCGCTTCGAGGAAGGGCGCTGTTACACCGGCGAGGAATCCGTCGAAATTCATTGCCACGGCGGCGTAACGGCCGCACAGCGCTGTCTGGAGCTTTTTTTATCTGGCGGCGCGCGGCTGGCGCAGCCCGGCGAGTTCACAAAACGGGCCTTCTTGTCCGGCCGAATCGACCTCGCTCAGGCTGAAGCCGTAGCGAGCGTCATACGCTCGAAAAGCGACGCGTCCTTGATGTCCGCCGAACGTTCACTGCAGGGAGAGCTATCGTCGCGCGTCCGGAGGTTGATGGATTCTTTGACGGCCTTCAGGGCGGAACTCGAGGTCAGGCTGGACTACCCGGAGGAGATTGACGGTGAGGGAAATTCCGAAATTTCACTGGGGCTAGAAAAAATTTCGCTGGACGCGCTCGAACTGGCCCAGCGCTGCCGGGTAGGCCTAATTCTTGCGGGCGGCGTCAAAGCGGCTATTCTCGGCAGACCAAATGTTGGGAAGTCGGCCCTGTTAAACGCCCTTACGGGCGAACAGCGCGCCATAGTGACAAAAATACCAGGCACGACGAGAGATACTGTAACGGGCGCCACAGTCTGGCGGGGACTCTCCATCGACTTAATCGATACGGCGGGCATCAGAGAGACGGAGGACGAAATCGAGAGCATCGGGATAGCCCGGTCGATCGAGGCAATGAACGGTTCTGATATCCGGCTTGTCGTGGCAGACTCCTCCGCCGGGATAACGACATCCGAAATGGAAATTATTTCAAAAATCATTGAAAAAGGTTCGCAAGACGCCGCCGAAAGCGCGCTCATCGTAATGAACAAGTGCGACCTCCCGCAAAGGGCGGACGAAAACCAATCGGATCGCTCCGCGCGGATAAGACGAATAAATACTTCGGCGCTTACTGGCTTCGGCATCGCTGATCTGAAAGACGCCATATTCGAAATGGCGCTGGGAAACGCTAGAGCGGAGGAAGGTTATGCCGCGACGGAGCGGATGGCGTCCGCAATCGCGGAAACGGCGTCGCTCATAGGCGAGGCAAAAACCGCGGCGCGCGGCGGAGCGGGCGTGGATGTGGTTGGCTCACTGCTTGCCGAAGCCTCCGTCGCGTTATCGGAGGTACTAGGCGCGGACGCGACCGAAGAGCTGCTCGACGCCATCTTCTCCAAATTCTGCGTTGGGAAGTGACGGAGGCGCACCATAAAACCCCCGCCGTAAAACGAGGGCGGGGGCAGGTTCAATCTATTTTATTTATCGCTACTTCTGGCCTTTCGCCGCGTTCATAAAGCGTCTCTGGTAGCTTATCACCTGATTCGTCGAGGTGAAGCGCGCGAGATAGTCCGGTGGTGCTGTGATTACGACCTTGTGGTTCATATCCTGGAACTCCGGCTCCGTGAGCAATTTATCTATATCAGGGTAGTTGTACGGTCCCTCCATAGAACAGACGATCAAGCGCGTATCAGGCAGATTGCAATTTTTGAGGACGCGCAGATTGTGGCGCATTCCGTCCAGACCGTCGCGCCCTTCAGCGTCCTCGAAACGCCTGTACCTTATGATATCGTATCCGAAATTGAGAACCTCTTTCAAATCGACAGAGGCTTTCGACGGCGGGTAGTAGTCGTTGTTTATCAGGTACGCGCGCAGAGCTTCCAAGTGAGACTCGTCCCGCGAGGCCGCGTACCCGTCCAAAAACTCCTTGATCTTTGCGGACTGCACAAGCCTGTGGCGCACGAAGGAGTTGATGAAATAAGGACGCGCCTGCAGCGCGAGCTGCGTCTGGAACGGCTCGAACATCAGCGTGAAGTTTATGCGGAAGCCGTGCTCGCTCAATTTAAGGGCAAGTGAGTGTCCGCGCAGGGCCTCGGCTGTTTTTATCTCCTCATAGCCCTTATCCAGCCTCTTGTCGCCCTCCAGCAGCTGCCCGACATTCTCAGGCGTCACCGGTCCGGTATGCGGCACCTTGATTACGACGCGGTACTTGCCGATCATCTCCCTGAACTTTTCAGCCTCCTCAAGCAGCAGGCCGAAGTCTTTTTCAAATGGGTTATTGAGCTCTACGCTGATATCCGCGCCCGGGCCAAGAATCCTGCCTATCTCGCCCATGACCTCGTCCCGCGTCTTGAATTTTCCGCCTACGTTTGCCTTCGGATTGTTTATAAACAGGTCGTAAACGATGCCGGGATTGCACGTGAGATTGGCGATGAAGGGCGCAATCGCCGCCACCTCATACGGATCGGCCGTGTCAGCCGAGTAGAGGACTTTCGTAGGCCGCATCACGCCGTTTTTATCGCGCGAGATATCCCTTTTCAAATCGACGCGCAGTACGCCGTCGCGTTCCAGAACGACCTCGCGGCGAAATCCAGCCGGCGTGCCGCCCTCCGCGGTCGGAAATTCCTTCAGCACATCCCGGAAACCCTCTGTGACACCGATCGCTTTCACGATATCCTTTAATGTGAGATATTCGTCGCGGCTGAGCCCGGTATCCCAAACGCGCTCCACATACTCGTCGTCTCCCCTGACAACGGGGGCGGCCAGTGAAAACAATCCAAATTTCAACATAGTATCACTCCATAGAAAAAGATTTGTCCGTAAAGCATAATATGCTCTGATGAGGCGTTTGTCAACGCTTGCGCCTGGCGTCTGTTCGTGAAAACACCTCCCGAACGGTTACGTCCATGCCGGGCGCACCCGTAAAAAAAGACTGTGGAGAGCGTTCCTCCACAGCCTCTTTTGCAATGCGACGCATCGCTAAGCGACATCCGTGTCCGCTCAATCATTAGATTTTACACTCTATCCCGACAGGCTTACCGAGGACGAGTATCCCTCTACTTGTGTATATACAGCCTGGAGTTGGTTCGTGAGGTTGGCTCTCACCTTCTCCAGCAATGAATCGATCGAAGCCTCTATATCGCTGTCCAGCTCAGTTACGCTCGACGCGCCGGAAGATTCCGCGGCGTTCGATTCCCTGATCGACCGGAACTTGGATACAAGACCTTCAAAACCTGTCGAGGCCGAGGTTTCGGCGTAAGAGTTTGCCGCTTCCTCTTTCTCTATCAGTTTCTGTATCTCCGATAAAAGGCTTTTGATGCCCTCCAGGGTGGAAGCGCTGATCTCGTCGTCGTCTTCCTCCTCCAGCGCCGCAAGAGCCAGCTTTGACGAGATATCCGACGCGCCGGGCGCGCCATGCGGCCCTCGCGCGAGTTTCTCCTGTATTACGGATAAATCCCCGCTTTCAGCCACGATTTCGAGATCGCCCGCCAGCTCATTCAGCATATCGGCTCTCATGCCAACGGCGGTCTCCGCCTCCTCCGCGACTTGAGCCGCCAACTCCGCCGCGCGCTCCTTCAGTTCTTCCGTGCCGCCCTGGATACCCTGAAGCTCCGATAGTATCTGGTCGGGGGAAAGACCGGACGCGTAATTGCCGGCCGCGGGCGACTCTTGTGCCGTTTCGGCGTTTTCCTGAAGCTGTTTTTTCTTGAGCTGTTCGAGATACTCCTCCCACAGATCGCCGCTATAACTGGAAACCGAGCTTACGTTCACATCGAATCATCTCCTGTCGTAATTTCGAGCGCCTCAGACGGCGTTGGAAGTCATTCTTATACCGATTTGAAATCAAAGGCCCAAAGGGTGAAGCGTTGCAGCCGGTTTGGAAAACCGCTCAGCCGCATCAAAACAGCCTATTGATCGCGAATTGGTATTATAAGCCGCCTCAATTAAATTGGAGCCCGCTGTTTCAGCTTTCATCCTCCTTCCTGTCGATATTCTCGGCCTAACGCCGCGGGCACTGCGCTAAAAAGCGTTAAGAATCATTACCGCGACAGCAAAGAAGTGCAAAGTGCGCCATTAGATGCGTTAAAATCGATATCGTACTCGCAGGGATAAAAACGGGTAAAAGTAGGGGGCGGCTGTTATAAAAAACATCCTTGTGATAGACGACGATACGGAACTTTGCAAGCTGCTCGATGACTATTTTACGTCTGAAGGATTCTGTTTTACCTGCGCTCATTCGGGAGATAAGGGCCTGGAATTTTTGGCTTCGAGTCAATGCGACATAATAATATTGGACGTGATGCTCCCCGAAAGAGACGGTTTCGAGATATTGAGGGAGGTCAGGAAC
>JAISYM010000041.1 GCA_031269875.1 Synergistaceae bacterium | reverse complement strand
AATACTGGTGTACGACAAATTTGTATATTAAAGTATAAATATTAAGCAATGGAAATTCCTGCGAAAATAGATTTACCCTGGCTTTATTGCTCGTTATGATCGTAGCTCATGACCAATTACCTACAAATTTGTCGCACACCCTTTTAAAGAAATAATTTGGGTTCTTGACAGCCGTTTGCGTTATGTTAGAATTCAGTTACCGTTTAACTAAATTCAGTTTGGCTCCACAGCTCCATAATTAAAAAGGAGGAATTTGTATGAAGAAATGTAAGGCAGTGTTAGCGTTATCGGTGGTTTTTTTGATTTTATCGGCTGTAGTTGCTTTCGCAGCAGATACGGACTACAAAGATTTCACCATTGACCCGGCCAAGATATCCAAGGACAAACTCGACACCACCGTCTATCTCGCCGTTTCCATCCGCGGACTCGAAAATCCCTACATAGCCACCATCAATGAGGGTATGAAACTGTTCGCCAAGTACCTCGACAGCATAGGCCAGAAATATGAGATGCAGGTTCTCGATTCCGGCGGCTCAAACGACAAGGAAGTCGACAACATGCGCCAGTTCGCCGCGAAGGCCGGCGGCAACGCGATAGCCTACTCCGACCCGAACGAAAACGCGATAGCGTTCCCGCTCGCGGAGGCCATGGCGGAAAGCGGCGGATTCATCGGCACGGCGTGGAACAAACCCGACGACGTGGGCCCCGCCGATCTCACGCCGAACTGGGTCATCCACACCTCCCCCGATAACGTCCTGAACGGTTACAATATCGCCGTCGAGCTGTTCAAGTTCATGGGCGGAAAGGGCAAAATATTCGTGATAGAGGGGATGCTCGGCAATACAGCCGCGATCGCCCGCGCTCAGGGACTCGAAAAAGCTCTGGCGGAATACCCGGATATCGAGGTCGCGAGCCGCGACACCGGCAACTGGAATACCTCAGAGGCCCTGACACTCGTGGAAACCTGGCTCAATACCACTCCTGACGTGGGCGGCGTGTGGTGCGCGAACGACAGCATGGCTACCGGCGCTCTCCAGGCTCTGGACAAAGTCGGCAAAAAAGGCGCGGTCGGAGTTGTCGGCGTCGACGCCAATACCGACATAGTCGAGGCCGTGCGCGACGGATACGCGATCGCTACGGTTTCCTCCAACGGATACTTACAGGGTGGCTACACTCTCGCGATTTGCTATGCGGCATGGACGGGACTGATCGATGTGGCGAGTCTTCCCGCCGAGTACCGCGAGTTCGCGACGCCGGCGCTTCTCATAACGAAGGCCAACGCCGCCGAGTACCTGACGAACACGCCGAGCTTCGATTTCTCGAAGCCGTTTGCCTGCAAAGCCGACTAAAATAAAAATATCAGAGGGACAGAACGGGAATCATCTGTCCCTCTAATTTATAATTCGGAGAATCGCGATATGCCGGAAAATACGTCTGCATCGCTCTCGATCGCGGAAGAATTCGCCCTGAGAGTTCAAAAAAACAACAGAAAAGAACGCGTCATGAGGTTCGCCCCATTGTTGGTTCTCGTGGTCATGACAGGCATCTTTTCAGTCGTCTGCGGAAGCAATTTCGCCTCTATCAACAATTTTATCGCCATTTTGAACCAGCTCGCCATTCCCCTGCTGGTGGCCATAGGGCTCACGTTCGTCATCATGATAGGCGGCATCGACCTCTCCATCGACGGAACAGTAGGCATGGCGGCGTCATTGCTGAGCATTTTCGTCCTGAACAACCGCTTCCCCTTCGACTGGGGGCTGGGAGGTGTGATGCTGGCCGTTCTCGGCAGCACGCTCGTCGGTTTTATCGTCGGCATGGTTCACGTTTATCTCAAAATACCCTCTTTCATGGTCTCTTTCGCTTTCATGTACATCTGCCGCGGGATAGGGCTTCTCTCCTATTCGGGGCAGCCGCCCACCATCACGGATCCTTTTCTGACGCTGCTGCCCAAAATTTCGTTTCTGGGGATTCCGTTTATCACCTGGAGCGCGTTTGCCACACTGTTAGTATGCATATTCATACAGGAATATACCGCGTTTGGCCGCTACATTTATGCCGTCGGCACCGACGAATCCATACTCAACTCGGTGGGGGTCAGCGTTAACAGGGTAAAGGTCAAGGTGTTCACCCTGGCGGGCGTCTGTTTCGGCATAGCCGGAGCGCTGGGGGCGATACGCCTCGGCCAGGGGCAGGTGATGGTCGGCACGGGTTTGATGTTTCCCGCGCAGGCCGCCGTCGTGGTTGGGGGTACTTCGCTCGCGGGAGGCAAGGGCGGAGTGATAAACACGATAGTGGGCGTGCTCATAATGACGGTGCTGGCCAACGGGCTCGTGGTGCTCAAGGTCAATCCCTACATCAAGACCGGCATCGAAGGGATAATAATACTGGCGGCGGTGGCGCTCACGGTCGCCCGCGGCCCCAAGGCCATAAGCAAGTGAGGGGGCGCGGCTGATGACTAAACCCGTTTTATTCGGCGCCTCCGGAATACAAAAACATTACGCCGCGACTCACGCCCTCAAGGGCGTGGAGCTGGAGGTCAGAGAGGGCGAGATAGTCGGCCTTGTGGGGGAAAACGGCGCCGGCAAATCCACCCTCCTCAAGATAATAATAGGCGCCGAAACCCCGACGAGCGGCAGCATGACCATGCACGGGGCGCCGTACTCGCCGCGCGACCCGATGGACGCCAACGCTCACGGCGTGGGCATGGTGTTTCAGGAACAGTCGCTCATCGTGAGTCTCACGGTCGGGCAGAATATATTTTTCGGACACGAACGGGAATTTTCAAATTTCGGCGTCATCAACTGGCGGAAGCTGTATAAGGCGGCGCACGAAGTTCTGGCTGAGGTCGACATAACGAACATCCCGCCGCGAAAACTGGTCAGTGACCTCAATTTCGCCACGAGACAGATAATAGAGGTCGCGAAGGTCATAAACGTCACCAAATCCAGGGACGGGCAAACCGGACAAAAATGCCTGATACTTCTCGACGAGCCGACCTCGGTCTTGAACGAGGAGGAAACGCGCGGCCTGTTCAAGCAGATGCGCAAGATAGCCGCCAGGGGACACGGCGTCGTCTTCATATCGCACAGGCTCGACGAGGTGTTGGAGATCACCGACCGGATTTACGTTTACAAGGACGGCGAAAGCGCCGGCTCTTTCAATACGCGCGAAGCCAGGGAGGCCGAACTGTACGAGATGATGGTGGGCCGTTCGACCTCCACCGAATATTACAAGCTCGACATGCAGACGAACCCCGGCGATGAAGTGCTGCTGGAGATCGATGACCTCGGACTTTCCGGCGTGTTCAAGCACGTCTCGTTCAGTCTGCGCCGCGGGGAAATACTCGGAATATGCGGCGTGATCGGCTCCGGCAAGGAGGATATCTGCGAGGTGATATGCGGCGACGAACGCCCGACCTCGGGGTCTATTTTCCTCAGGGGAAAACGCGTCGAATTTTCATCGCCCGCGAACGGACTCAAGAAGGGCGTGCTGATGATACCCAAGGAACGCCTGACTGAGGGCGTGGTGCGGACCGCGTCGGTCGAGGACAACATCGCGCTTTCCAACCTGGACGCGCTGTCGGGATCGGGTTTCGTGTTCGCCGCGAAGGTGAGGCATCAGGCCGAGGATTGGATAAAGCGCATGAGGATCAAGACGAGCGGCCCGGGCGAACGTCTCATACAGCTGTCGGGCGGCAACCAGCAGAAAGTCATTTTCTCGCGCGCCCTCGCGAGCGAGTGCGACGTGTTGATACTCAACCACCCGACGCGAGGGGTCGATGTCGGCGCCAAAGAGGAGATTTACTCAACGATTCGCGGCATGGTGGCGGGCGGCAAGGCTGTCATCCTGCTGGGCGACACGCTGGACGAGTGCATAGGGATGAGCAGCCGCGTGTTGGTCATGAAAGACGGACTGGTCACCGGGGATTTCCCCGCTCCTGTCAACAGCAAACCAAGCCAGGTCGAGGTCGTCAGCGTGATGATGTAAAAATCTCGGGCAGCGCCCCGAGGTTTTTATAACTTGGATACCTAGGAGGCGGATATATTGGCCGAAAAAGTGGATATTGGCCGCAGGATGAGGCTGAAGGAGACCTTCATGAGGTACTTCAGCTTCTCCGCGATAATAATTTTGATTGCGGGTTTTTCGATGTCGCAGAATAATTTTCTCGGGGCCGCGAACCTCAAAACGCTGCTCAGCGATTCCGCGCCTCTTCTGATAATGGCGTCGGGAATGACCGCGATCCTGCTGCTCGGTTCCATAGACCTATCGATGGGGGCCGCGTGCTCTGTGGCGAACGTGATCACGGTCAAGGTGCTGAACCGTTTCGGCCCGGAATTCGGCTCCCCGTTTTTGGCGTCGATGCTGGCGCTTGCGTCGATACTCGCTTTCGGAGGTTTTTCCGGTTTGCTGTTGGGGTGTATTCACGTGAAATTCAAGGTGCCGTCCTTTATCGCCTCCCTCGGCTTCATGTCGCTCTGGCAGTCGGTGGCGCTCTTGATCAGCCCTGCCCCGGAGTCGGTCAGGAAGGCCGTGTGGGGTTCGGTCGGCTGGTTTAAAATCACTTTCGGGGTGCTCGGTCTGCCGCTCGTGCTGGCCCTCGCCGTGGTGGCGGTATTGTATGTCGTTCAGAATAAAACGGAGACGGGCCGCGCGCTCTACGCCATAGGCGGCAACGAGCGGGCGTCGCGCATCGCCGGCATCAGCGTGGACCGCACAAAGATAATGCTGTTCGTGATAAACGGAATGTGCGCCGCGCTGGGCGGTTTTTTCCTCGCGGCGAAGCTGCGCAGTTCCGCCCCAAAGGTGGGGGATCCATTTACCCTGCTGATAGTGGCGTCGGTGGCGCTGGGCGGAACTTCGCTCACGGGCGGACGGGGCAGCATCACGGGAACCATCATGGGCGTTTTCATAGTGTCGATAATCCAGAACGGAATGAATTTCATCGGCGTCGACGCCTATTGGCAGAATATAGTATTCGGCCTGTTCATCCTGGCCGCTGTCGCGATCTCCGTAGACCGTTCCGCGAGGGGGCTCGTGATAAAGTAAAACGGCATACGCCCAAATCCGCGGGCAAAACCTTGGGGCAGCGCCCCAAGGTTTTACCTGCGGATTTGGGACAATCAATCAGACTTTCATTCGCTCTCCCCATATCTGTGAACTCTGAGCGGCTCACGGATATGGG
>JAISYM010000013.1 GCA_031269875.1 Synergistaceae bacterium | reverse complement strand
CATAGACGACATAAGCATGAAGAACATCGAGGACGTGGAGGGCGTGACGGCGAACACGGAGGAACAACTGGCTACAGCCGAGGAATTTTCCTCGGCCTGCGACGGTCTGGCAAGGCTTGCCTCTGAGATGGAAGAGGAAGTGGCCAATTTCCAGGTCTGACGTCAATTTGGGAGATGTACCTGTTGAGTCAAAATTACGATTAAAATAAAAGAGTAGGCCCCGGGATATCCCCAGGGCCTGCATGTTGGCGTTAAGCCTTAATCTAAATCAGTTTTTTCTTTATTTTGGTCCGAAGAGGGAGAGCAGAATACCGGCGGCAACGGCGGAGCCTATGACTCCCGCCACATTCGGTCCCATCGCGTGCATGAGGAGGAAGTTTGACCTGTTCGCCTTTTGCCCCTCGACCTGCGACACCCGTGCCGCCATCGGGACCGCCGATACACCAGCGGAGCCAATCAACGGGTTTATCTTGCCGCCGGAGAGCCAGCACATGACCTTGCCGATTATAAGACCGCCGACGGTGCTGAACGAGAACGCCATGAGCCCCAGGAAGATGATGCCCAGCGTGCGCCACTGGAGGAACAGAGCCCCCTGCGCCGTCGCGCCGACGGTCGTGCCGAGGAATATGGTCACTACGTTGATGAGCGCGTTCTGCGCCGTGTCGGAGAGGCGCTCCACTACCCCGGACTCCCTGAAGAGGTTGCCGAGCATCAGCATCCCTATCAGAGGAGCGACGGACGGGAGGAGCAGTATGCAGAGCAGGGAGACGATGACAGGGAAGCAGATCTTCTCAGTTTTGGATACCTTGCGCAGCGCTTCCATTTTTATCTCACGCTCTTTTTTCGTCGTGAGCAGCCGCATTATGGGGGGCTGTATGAGCGGGATGAGAGCCATATACGAGTAAGCGGCTATCGCTATCGGGGCCAGTAGGTGCGGCGCCAAGTTCGTAGTCAGATAGATGGCCGTCGGGCCGTCCGCGCCTCCGATAATCCCTATGGAGCCGGCTTCCTGAGGGTTGAAGCCGAGGGCTATCGCGATTATAAAAGCGATCGATATCCCGAGCTGAGCGCCCGCGCCCATCACGAGACTGCTCGGGCGTGAGATGAGCGGCTCGAAGTCCGTCATCGCGCCTATGCCCATGAATATCAGCGACGGATATATGCCCAGTTTTACGCCCTGGTACAGATAATACAGAAGACCGCCGACGTGGGTGGGCGAATCCTGCGCGCTTATCATCAAGTTGCTCAAGGGCAGGTTCGCCAGGAACATGCCGAACGCTATCGGCAAAAGAAGCAGCGGCTCGAATCCCTTTACGATTGCCAGATAAAGCAGTATAAAGCTTACTAAAATCATAACCAGCTGCTGCCACGTCATCGCGGCGAAGCCGGACTCCAGCAGCAGTTTTATGAAAGCCTCTACATAGAACATTGCTCAACCAATCCTTTCATACTCAAGACGCCTGGCCGGAACCGCTGCCAGCCCTTTTCCCGCCCGTCAAGGCCGTTATCACCTTGTTAGAAATAATGATCATCCCCCACAGGGAAAACAGTACAATATACACGACCAGATTGCAGAATATAGCAATTGGAATACTTTGCAACACCGTCATCGATTTCACCTCGCTTATTTTTTAAATTGATTGACTATTTCGACAAAAAAAGTGGAGAATTCCTCGGAATTTCCCCACGCGACGCTTAAAAAATCCTATATATTATAAAATTCTTTAAATGGCCGCCAATTTCTCATTCGAAAATCATATCAGGAATACCGATCATGTCAACCGTGTACGAACAGAATTGTGCCAGGGCAAAATATACGGGATGTGTTTTGCAAAGAGCGTCTCGCTGTTTGCGGTTCAATGTGTACGGCATAATTTGTATGATAAAATGTAATGGTGGTTTATTGAAACTCAAAAGGACGGTGGCATTATTGTTTTTCAGAAATCTCTCCACGGGCAGTACACTTGCGAAGCTGAAAAGGGCCGTCACGCTTTCGCCTCCCGCCAGGAACGAAATTATATCCCTTATGCGTGAAGTGGCTTCCGATATAGTGGATGAGGCTGAGCGGTTTTCTCTTGGCGGGGATCTTTGGGAGAATTTTTTGGCGCTGCGTCTCGCGCTGGACGACAATACCCTTGGGCGGGCGGCGGAACTCAATTCGATTCCGGCCGGGTCCGTTGTAAGAGTGGCGCTCTCGGAGCTGTGGACCCTCCACAAAATTGTGGCGGCGGCACGTACTATTGTGGATAACGCGGCGGAGTTGGACGGCTTGAAGTGCCTAAAGGACTACAGGCTTTCGGGCGGTAAAAACGCCTCGGCGCGGAACCCGGTCCTTGAATCTATAGCCGATCTGGCTGTCGCGTTCAAGAACGCGCCGTCGCCGGAGGAGATGATGTCCGCGCTTATCGGATTCTATACGTCGCGCGGTTCCGGGATTTTCTCGCTTTACAGGGCGTTCCTCTGGTCGCCGGAAGCCGGCCTTATGCCCGTCGAATCTCCCGATCCTCAGACATTTTCCTCGCTCTTGGGCTGCTCCGAACAGAAAGCCGAACTCCTTGCCAACACGGAGCTGTTTATGAGCGGTCAGGCAGCGAACAATGTTCTCCTGTACGGTGACAGCGGAACGGGAAAATCGTCGTCCGTAAAGGCCCTTCTGAACGAGCCGGATTTTATAGCGGCAGGATTGCGAATGATAGAGGTAAACAAGGAACAGATCGCGGAAATACCGGGTATCATGAGGCTCGTCGGCGCGCGGAACTATAGGTTCATACTCTTTCTTGACGACCTGTCCTTCGAGGATTACGAGGTGGAGTACAAGCATTTGAAGGCCCTGATAGAGGGCGGTATAGAGCGTAAGCCGGATAATGTAGTGATCTACGCCACATCGAACCGCAGGAATATCGTGCGCGAGGTCTGGAAGGATCGCAGGAGTTCGAGCGACGACGTTCACGGCTGGGATACGATGCAGGAAAAGCTGTCCCTCTCCGACAGATTCGGCATAACGATCTGGTACGGCTCCGTCGACAAGGAGAAGTATATGGAGATAGTCCGGTTCTATGTGGACGAATTCGGGATATCGATCGCGAACGATGAATTGGAGAGGCTCGCGATGCGCTGGGAGATCGGCCGCGGCGGCTTCTCCGGCAGGACGGCCCGGCAGTTCGCCCAACACCTGTTGATAGGGAGAAGGCAGTAGAGGAAATTATAAGTATATTTAAAAAACCGTCAAACGCGCGTTTCTCAATGCTTAATAGTCTGTTGACAGCCCACCGTTTATTTATGATTATAATTGTGAAGGGCTTGAATTTTCAAAGGGGGGATTCCGCGTGTTCGAAAAAATAAAAAATATGCTTGGCGGAGGCAACGGCGTATTCGTAATCCTATCTCCTATCGCTGGTGAGGCCGTTCCGATGTCAGAGGTGAGTGACCCTACCTTTAGAGATGGAATGCTTGGGGCCGGCGTCGCGATAAAGCCTTCGTCGGGAAGGGTGGTCTCGCCGGTCGACGGAACGCTGAGCGTCGTCTTTCAGACGGGTCACGCCGTCGCGATCACCTCCAAGGACGGCGTCGAGGTGCTTATCCACGTCGGCATAGACACCGTCAAACTCAAGGGCGAGCATTTCAACGTTCACGTCAAAACGGGCGACAAGGTCAAAGCCGGCGATCTGCTGATCGAATTCGACATCGAAGGCATTGAGTCCGGCGGTTACGATACAGTCACGCCTGTAGTGATCGCCAATACCGGCAGTTGGAAATTGGTAGAGCCTAAGACTGAAGGAAAAGTAGCGGAACTGGACGAGATCATAAACGTCCATAAATAGGGGAAGGGCCGATTTATTGTCAGGGGCCTGAAGGGTGAAGGTTTATACCCTCGCGGCGGATAAAGGAGGCGCGGAGCGTTGAGGATATACAGAGGCAAAGATTACAAGGATATGAGCCGCAAAGCGGCGAATATACTGTCCGCGCAGGTCATTCTGAAGCCTGCCTGTGTGCTGGGGCTTGCCACCGGGTCGACCCCTCTCGGGGTTTACTCACAGCTCATCGAATGGTACAGGAAGGGCGACGTCGATTTTTCAGAGGTCGTCACGATAAATCTTGACGAGTATAAGGGGCTTGCTCCGGAAAACCCGCAGAGTTACCGGTCTTTTATGAATGAAAATTTTTTCAAGCATATCAACATCAGGCCCGAGAACACAAATGTGCCGGAAGGCTTGGCGCCGGAGGCCGAGGAGTGCGCGAGATATGACAGGGTCATACGAGCGGCGGGAGGCGTCGATATGCAGCTTTTGGGGCTGGGGCACAACGGGCATATAGGGTTTAACGAGCCGGGCGGGTCGTTCGACAAGGATACTCATTGCGTCTCGCTTACGGAGAGTACGATAGAGGCTAACAAACGCTTTTTCGAAAAGGAGGAGGAAGTCCCTCTCAAGGCCTACACGATGGGCATCCGCTCTATAATGCAGGCGCGACGTATCCTGGTGATAGCGAGCGGCGCTGACAAGGCCGCTGTTGTGAAGGAAGCCTTCCGCGGCCCGATCACGCCTCAAGTGCCGGCTTCCGTCCTCCAGCTCCACAACAACGTGACCTTGGTCGGAGACCTGGACGCCCTTTCGATGATTTGAGGAATCGCCTATTGATTCGGCTAAACGATTGACCATACGGCGTCTCAGCGTCCGGGACGCCGTTTTTCGCACAAAAAATCTGAACATATGGTGGATAAAATCGTAAAATTATAACTTTGTATGGTAAAATGTCCTTACAAAGGCGTGACCGGGGAAATAAAAATCAACGCGCGAACAGGGGGAATGCCTGGGGGCGTAACTTTGTAGTTTTTTGTTGGTACAGAATGATCTTTATATTAAAGAGGAGGCGGGAAGCAATGAACAAAAAAATCACGGTGCTGATCGCGGTTGTCGTAATCGCCGCGGCGCTATGGGTGATGAATAACCAGAGGAACTCAGCCACTACTACTGAAACCGCTCCGGTTCCGGAAACTTCAGCGGAAACGCCAGCCGATACCACGACAACCGAGTCCGGCGAAGGCAGCGGAGGCATAGCCGCGAACGTGGCCGCAGGCTATGAAAACATCCTGAGGCTCGCCACGTGGGATGAACCGAACCAAAACGACCCACAGAAAACAACTGAGTACTATTCGATAAACTTTCAGATCTTCGACCGCCTGGTAGAGGCGGTAACCGCCGGCCCGGCGCGGTCGGAACTTGTTCCCGGCCTTGCCGAAAGCTGGGAGGTCACGGACGACGGACTCACTTATACCTTCAACCTTCGCAAGGGCGTCAAATTCCACAACGGCGCGGAATTTACCGCAAAGGACGTAAAGTACACGTTTGAGCGTATGCTGTGGCCGGAAACGGAGGCCAAAAACCAAGACTTCATCGACCCGATAAAGGGCTCGACAGAGGTCATGGAGGGAACGGCAAAGGAACTCTCCGGCGTGGAGATCGTGGACGACTACACGATCAAGGTCACGCTCAAGGAGCCGTTCGCCCCCTTTATAGCGTCGCTTGCCACGCCGTCTGTCAGCATACTCAACATGGAGGCGACGGAAGCGGCAGGTGCGGATTTCGGACTGGTGCCGGAGAAGACAATAGGCACTGGCGCTTACATATTTGACAAGTGGGTGCTGCGCGACGAGCTGTTGGTGCGCCGCAACGACAATTACTGGCGCGGCGCGCCGGAGCTGGACGGGATATCCTGGAAGGTCGTTCAGGACGCGGACACGATGCGCCTTATGTTTGAGTCCGGCGAGATCGACGTCTTCGATACAGCTGTCGCGGTGAGCCAGATAGAGTACTTCGCGAACAACCCAAAGTACGCGGGAAACTTAGCCATCGGCGACATAGCGGATACCAATTACTACTCATTCAACCAGAGAATCAAGCCGTTTGACGACGTGCGCGTGCGCAAGGCATTACAGATGGCCGTCGATCGTCAAGGGATGCTCGACGCCCTTTTTGGCGGCAGAGGTACGCTGTCGTACGGCATAATCGCGCGCGGCATCATTGGACACAATCCAGACCTTCCAGCGATACCTTATGACCCGGAGGCGGCAAAGGCACTCCTGGCCGAGGCCGGATATCCCGACGGGTTTGAGATGACCGTCACGCAGATAGCCAACCAAGCGGACACGCTCGCCAAGAATGAGCTATTCCAGTCCATGATGTCGGAAATAGGCGTCAAAGTGACGATCGACCAGATGGACTCCGCCGCCTGGTACGCGGTGCGCGCCGACGGCGACCTCCCCAGCTATGCGACGTACTGGGCCGCCGATTACAACGATCCGGACAACTTTATCTACACGTTCTTCGCTCCCGGCAACACGGTGAGGCGTTCTTTCAATTTTAATAACGAGGAACTCTCCAAGCGTGTCGTGGCCGCACGCGCGATAACCGTTCCCCAGGAGCGCATAAAGGAGTATCAGGCGCTCGAAAAGGCCATCATACAGGATGAGGCCGCGTGGATACCGCTGTTCCAGAGGCAGCACATCTTCGTCGTGAACAACAGGGTAGAGGGCTTCAAAGTGTCCTGGAACGGTTGGAGCGACGGCTGGTACTACTACGAGGGGCTTCGCATCAAACCCTGACAAGAGCGTTTTACGATTTTGACGGTTCGAAAGGGCGGAGCGGCGTGTGGCTCCGCTTCGCCCTTTGCTTTGACATTCACGAGACGGGAGGGGCTGCATGGGTAGATTTATTGTGAACAGGATTCTCATATCTGTTCCGGTTTTGATCGGGGTCGCCCTTATACTGTTTCTTCTGCTGAACGTCGTGCCGGGTGATCCGGTCACCGTGATGATGGGTGAGCATATAAAGCCAAATTTGATCGAGGTATTCCGCGAGAGGATGCGTCTTGACGATCCTGTTCTCGTGCGCTTCGCACGCTACATAGCTGGCGCGCTTCGCGGGGATTTTGGGATTTCGTACAAATTGAACAGGGAGGTGGGCGGCCTCATTGCCCAATCCTTCCCTCACACGATAAAACTGTCCGTCTACGCTGCGCTCGTCGCCTGGCTCATAGGTATTCCGGCTGGCCTGTTCTCAGCGGTCAAGTCAAACACGCTGATAGACAGGGCTTTCATGGGATTTTCTCTGCTTGGCGTGTCGCTGCCCGTCTTTTGGGCGGGACTTTTGATGCAGTACTTGTTCGCGTATAAGCTGAGGTGGCTCCCTGTAAACGGGTATTACAGCCTTAAATATTTTATAATGCCCGCTATCGTGCTGGGCTGGGGTTCTGCCGGGACTGTCGCGCGCCTCACGCGATCGAACCTGCTGGAGATAATGAAAAACGACTTTATCCGTACAGCGAGGGCGAAAGGACTCAAAGAATCGGCCGTAGTGACCGGTCACGCGCTGAAAAACGCCATGCTGCCGGTCGTGACCATAATGGCGATGCAGGTTGCGAGCCTCCTGGGAGGGGCGGTCATGACGGAGAGCATATTCGGTATTCCCGGATTGGGTCTGATCGCGGTAAGAGCCATATCTATGAGGGATATGCCGCTGCTTCAGGGGACGATTCTTTTCTCGACCGCGCTGGTCATAGCCGGCAACCTGATCGCCGACCTCTTGTACGGCTTCTTGGATCCCAGGATCAGGGTGGAGTGAGGCGGTGATGATATGAGTTTCACCGAAGAAGGCCTCTCGCCTGCCGCCGGCGTCCCAAACTTTGAGGAGGACGACATCGAGCGGCTTGACGACGAGAGCGTATTTGCGCGGTTCCTCTGGATGTTCCGCAAGAATAAGCTCGCCGCGTTTTCGCTGCTCGTTATATGCGTCATAATGCTGGCCGCGCTCACCGTGCCGCTCTATACGCCCTACGACCCGAACAAGCCGTCACTCGGTGAGCGCTTCGCGCCTCCGTCGCCGGCTCACTGGGCGGGCTGCGACGACTTGGGCAGGGATCAGTTTGTCAGGCTGATATACGGGGCTAGAATATCGATCATGATCGGCCTCCTGCCGACGACATTATCGATGATAATCGGCACGGCATTGGGCCTCGTCGCCGGATATTTCGGTGGCAGCGCCGATTTTTGGATAATGCGCTTAGCCGATATAGTGCTGGCTTTCCCGTCGCTTTTGCTCGCGATGGTGGTTTCGTACACTCTGGGCGGTGGGATAATGAGCATATTCGTCGCCCTGAGCGTGGTGAGCTGGGCCGGAACCGCGCGCGTGATACGCGCCCAGACCATGTCGCTCCGGGAGAAAGAGTTCGTCGAAGCGGCGCGGTCTATCGGCGTGCGCCCCTGCGTTATCATATTCCGTCACATCCTGCCGAACTGCGTGCCGAACCTCATCGTACTCTTTACGCTCAATATCCCCGGCGCCATCATGAACGAGTCCAGCCTGAGCTTCCTCGGCGTTGGCGCCGCTCCGCCATCGACGAGCTGGGGATTGATGATCTTCAGGTACAAGACATACCTCATGAGCTACCCGTGGCTCGCCATAGCGCCCGGGCTCGCCATCCTGGTATTCGTCCTCGCTTTCAACTTTTTAGGTGACGGCATCCGCGACGCGATGGATCCGTACATGAAAGACTGACCGGTGGAAGGCATGGTTGAGAGCGTGGGCCAGGCGGCCGCAAACGACGGGACGCTGCGGATCAAAAATCTGCGGACGCATTTCTTCACGCGATACGGCGTAGCCCCGGCGGTGGATGACGTGACGATCGACATACCCCACAAGGGCATAGTGGGCGTCGTTGGTGAGTCCGGCTGCGGCAAGAGCGTCACGGCGCTCTCCGTGATGCGGCTCGTGAGCAGCCCGGGGAGAATCGTCTCCGGCAGCATCCTCCTCGAAGGGGAAGACCTTCTCGCCAAATCCCCGCGGGATATGCGGCGTCTTCGCGGCAACAAAATATCCATGATATTTCAGGAGCCTATGACCTCGCTGAACCCGGTTTACACAGTGGGGAAACAGGTCGCGGAGACGATGATCCTCCATCAGGGGGCGGACA
This sequence comes from Synergistaceae bacterium, assembly GCA_031269875.1. Classification (GTDB taxonomy): domain Bacteria; phylum Synergistota; class Synergistia; order Synergistales; family Synergistaceae; genus JAIRNC01. Next base: position 134 of record JAISYM010000013.1, on the reverse strand, counting down.
GGGAGGAGGCCCGCCTCAGGGCGATAGAGATGTTCAAAGCCGTCGGCATCCCGGAGGCGGAAAAGCGTTTTGGCTCATACCCGCACCAGCTCTCCGGCGGGCTGCGCCAGAGGGTTATGATCGCGATGGCGATG
>JAISYM010000118.1 GCA_031269875.1 Synergistaceae bacterium | reverse complement strand
GCAAGTATACGTACGTCTTCAATAGTAAAGCGCCTTACGGATACGACGCCCCGTACATTATCGAAGCTGTCGGCGATGGCCTTGAGCCAGTACGCAGCGAGCGGATCACTACGGCCGCGAAGGATACTCCGATCACCGGCGGTTCAAGCGGCGGTTGCGACGCTGGCTTCGGGGTCTTCGGGCTCCTTGCGGCCACCGGCGCGGTTGCGCTCCTTCGCAAGAAGGATTAACAAACAATATCCGTATGGGACGCCGCCCACGGCGTCCCGTTGTTCCAGACAGAGGGGCCCTGTATTTGCGGGGCCTCTCTGTTTGTGCGGTGGCGTTTCGGGCGCGGTGCGTGCGTGGGCGGACGGGGGTGGTACGGGCGGGGCGTGGGCGGTGCGGGGGGCGGACGCGCAGTGCGCGCCCCTACGACGAACTGTATCGGCGTTTTCGGGCGCGGGCGGGCAATGCGTGCGCCGCAACCATATCGGCGGTGTTTTGGGGTTCGAATTGCGCGTCCGACGTGGTCCGGCATGACGGCATATTACCCGGTTTATCGTAGGGGACGCCGCCCACGGCGTCCCGTTGTTCCGCGGCGTTTTCCGGGGGGCGTGCGCGGGGCGCGCGGGCGGGCGCGCATTGCCCCCCGCAGACGCGGCCTTGACAGGCGAAACGGTGATGGGATAATCTCCATCAAGAATGGTGTGCGAGGGGGCGCGGGGAATGAGGTTTTTACTGGGAATGTTATACGGCACAGGGCGGCGGCGGGCGGATTGAGCCGATTTTTGCGGGCCGTCCTTGTTTTCTGGGCGAAACTTTTACCGGCTATTGTTATATGCGTTTGCGCCGCTTTCCCGGCGGGGGCCGCGGACACCGTGTTCAAGATCGGGGTGCTTCAATTTGAGCGGAACGCGATTCCGGGCTCTCAGGCGGATTTGATAACGAATCTGCTGGCCGGCGAAATTGCCGTATCTTCGGCGTTCAAGGTTGACTCATTGCCGGACACGACAGGGCCGGTCGGCGTGGAAGCGGCAGTTAAAGCCTGTCTGGAGACCGGTTTAGACTATATAGCGCTTTGGTCGCTGAGGGATGTCAGCGAGATAGAGCCGATTTCGAGAGCCGATATCGAAATTGCGGACGCGTCGAGCGATGCCCTGGTTGCCGGGGTCTCAAGCAATCTTTCCGGCATAGCCAGCGCCACTCTGGACGTCCGTCTCGTCGACGCGGCGGCCTCTGCGGTGAGCGCCGGTCTCTCGGAAACGGGAGGATCGTCTCCGGCCGTCTCTCCGCTGGCTGTACCGGAGCGCGAGGCAATGGAGGCGGAATTTGGGGAGTTCAAGGCGCGCGCTGTCGTATCAGCGGTCTCTCTCGCGGGGCGCGCCCTAAGAGGTCTCGTCGGCGGGAACGACCCGCTCGTGACGGGCGTGAAGGGCGAAGAATATACCTTAAGCGTCGGCACTGCGAGCGGAGCGAAAGCGGGCGCGCTTTACGCCGTCCTCTCGGATTGGCCGTGGGAGAAGATTCCGATCGCTCTTCTGCGGCTTCGCGAGGTCGGGAATATAAGCAGTGTCGCTGTGCCGGCGCGTCCCGTCACCGCGGCCGCGGTCAAGCCCGGCGACAGGTTGGAGGCTCTGTCCGGCGACGCGGCTAGGAACATAATGCTCGCCTCTGACAGAGAACCAAGGCGGGAAGACGAACTGCCTGGAGAGGCGGAGGCGGCGGTTTCATCCGGCGACGCCGTTCCAGGGGAGGGAAATGACGGCAAAGATATCGTCGAGATACTGGCGGAGAGGGCAGAGTCGAGCGGCGGGGTGATTATCAGCGGTGAAATTTCGAGTAAAAACGCACTCAGGTCTTTTGAGGGCGCGTCTGCGGCTAGTTCTGACTTCCGGGCCGGCGGGGCGACTGACTCCGCAAGCGGGCAGGGGTGGGCTTCCGACGAATACCATTCAGCGCAATCGCCCGCCGAAATCAGGGTTGCCGCCGTCGATCGCGACACGTCGACCGGTCTTGACGTGATCGAGACGTACCCGCTGCCGCCGATTGCCAGGAGCAACCTCCGCGCCGGGCAGACGAACGCCCGCAATCTGTATGAGAGAGGTCAATACGCGGAGTCCCTCGCCATGTTCAAGCAGCTTGCCGAGTCTTACAGGGGCAATTATCTTTCGGCCTACTGGGCCGGTATGGCGTCGCTCAGGCTTGACAGGAAAAAAGACGCGCTTGCCTGGTTCGACAGGGCGCTTGCCGTCAATCCGAACTATCGTCCGGCTCTTGAGGCAAAGGGACTGGCGGAACGATAGTTTTTATGAAACGCTGATTCTTTATCGTCGGGCGCGGAGAGTGACGATGTATACACCCTTGCGGAACCCGCGCAAATCTTGATCTGGAGGGATGCTGGCATGCACGCTTACAGTACGCTTTTTAGTGAGATTCAAGGACCTCCCAAGGGACAGCTTGTTCACGAGTTGTCTATGCTTTTGCTTGCCAAGCGGGCGGACGGGAGCGAAAGCCCGAAGGAGATTTACACAAAATATGAAGAACTGCGCGGTCTTTTTTCCGCCGCGATGGACGAGTAGAGGTCAGGCTGCGTAAAATACTGATTTTAATGATGACTCTATGACGAAAATGAGCCTTTAGACCTAAGTAATCTTGCGTAAAATCTTTGCAAAATAGGGGCAAGAGGATTATAATAATCGTGTTTCATTCGCTAACTTGAAGGGAGGGGATCTGTGTTGACAATGGAGGCGAATTTATATTCTTCGGCGGGAACCGGCGTCAAGGATAAAGATCCCGTACCTGGAGAGAAGATTAAAGTTACGAGCGGCGTATCGGCGCGGCACGAGAGTTTTATCGCGAAATTGGATCGGATGGAGCAGGAGTTCGAGTCCCGCGCTGATGTTAAGGACGCGGCGCCGGCGCCGGTCGATTTTGGAATTGACGACAAGCAGGAAAAGCTCGATTCTTTGTCGTCCACTCTCGACTCACTGATCGCGGATCTCTTAGAGGTCGAAATAAACGAATACTCGTACCCAGACTTTATTCATCCTGATGAGTCCGGATTCCCGTCGAAGGATCCGGCGAGTTACGCGAAGGAACCGAGTGAACAGCCCAAGCGAAGAAGTGTGAAGGAGTTGTTGCTTGTCGCGGCGCTCGTGACCGCGATTTTCCTGGTTGGCCTCAGCTTCGGGCTGTGGGGCGCGTATTTCCTCGGGATATAAGAAGGCTGCTTTGTAAAGCCGGACGACGCAAGGGTTTAAGTCTTCACCATTTAGGTCTCAGACAGTAAATAGCTTTAAAATAACGCGTGACGCGTTCGACATAGAATATAGCAGGGAATCGCGGTCGGGTTTTTACCCGGCCGCGACTATTATGCCCGTCTCAAGTTCCCCGTCGAGGTACGCGGAAAAGTTACCTTTATAAAGGCGCACCGACGGGTGATCGCCGGTTTGGTAAGGCGCGCTGTCGAGCCAGCCTGTGTTGATCTTGTTCTTCTTTTGCTTGCTGAATACCGGCAGATAGAGCGTGCCATCGGAGTCCATGTCCAGAAAAAAGTGAGTGCCGTAAGACAGTTCGGGCGAGAAGTTCAGCTCAGGAACGCTTATTTCGACAAGACAGCCGCAGTTGCATATCTGGGCATACAGCACGGGAACGCCAAGCGCGGGGTTTCTGCTGCCCCACCTGCCCGGACCTGCCAGGATGTATCTCGTGCCCTCCAGTTTTCTGTTGAGATCGCCTATCGCCCTAGCCGCGGCGGACGGGTCCCACTGGTTTTTGTATGTCTCCGCGTTGACGTATACGAGATATCTCGTGTTTTCCAGCAGACCGTTGCTCACCATTCTGTCGCTTTGGAAAATAATTTTCTCGCTGGGTGTTTCTGGAATCTCAACGCGGCTCATCTCCTCATACGCGGCCAGCGGACGCAGTTGGAGCAGACGGAAGCTCTTTTCCGGGCTCGTCTCATACGCGAACTCTATATCGACCGGAATGCCTGAGACTTCCTCCATGTGACGGAGGAGTTCCCTCGAAAGCTCGAACAGTCCGCGCTCCCTCAGATGCAGTTCCGGGAAAGAGAAGATGGGGCGGGACGGTCCTTCCGGCTCGCCAAATGTGGAGTATAAAATGTCGTCCGCGTAGTACTGTACATAGGCGCTGTAATTCTTGTGTTCCTTCCGCAGGAAACGCGAGAATTCCGCAAGAGAGCCGCTCGCGAAGTCGCACGACGCCCTGTCGATATAGTCGAAGCTCTCCTGACTCGCCTCCACTATCTGCTCCGGGAGGTTGCCCGCCGGGAGCAGGGAGGGGTTTGTGAGGTAGAAAACTCTTGCCGCGCAGCGATCTACCGACCTTGTGCCCATGCCGAAACAGAGGCGCATCAGGCCGTCTTCCTTCTTTATTCTGGGGTTCGGGCGGCGGAATACCCTGGAGAAAAGCGTGCCGGCGAGTTCGGGATAAAAGAAGCTGCCGTGGTTTTTCCCGGAAAGGGACTGTATAATGACCGCTATAGCCTCATCTCTGTGATTTTTGCCGTGTTTTTCGCGGTAAGCTCTCGCGGACGGATTGAAGACAGATGCAAAGACGGAGCGAACGCAGTCGCCAAGCACCGCTAAGCGGTTTGATTTTGGCCCGCAGTTGGGGGAGAAACATGTTTGATACTTGCCGGCGAAGGCAAGGGCGATTGAATCCTCCATGAGCGAACTTGAGCGCACGGCGAGAGGCGGCGCGCCGATTGCGTCGAAGCGATCCAATATGTTATCGAGTTCCGCCGTTATCGCGGGCGGCAGCTCGGAATCGGCGATCTGTCTCCGCACGCCGGGCCAGTCGTCGTCGTCATAGAGACCGGACAAGCTGTTTTGGTCGATATAGTCCCTGAAGATTTCGGTGGAAAGAACAATCGTAAGGTCCGGAAAGCCGATCTTTTCTTCAAGCGGCGTGTCGGAGAGCGCGGCGTAAGAGTACGCTATGCCTTTGGCTTTTCCGCCGCAGCGTCCGGCGCCGACAAGGTTACCTCTCTCGCGGAAGAGATCTTCCCCCCTGAACGCGTCATAATTTTCGAGAGATTGCTCCACTTTAACTCCTCCATCCAGCGAGGTGGGTTAAGGAACCGCTGATTAATGCGCCTAAACGGCATTTTGTGTTTTGGAAGCCCGACTGCTAAATGGTTTAAATCTTCACCCTTTAGGCCTCTTGCAATAAATCGGCCTTTCCTCAATGGCCCCGATAAAAAATTATGTGGTAAACTATAGCATCATTTACGCGATTTGTGCGCCCAAAGGGGATGTTGTCTTTGATCTTTCCAAGATTGATATTAGCTGATGAGTACAGATCGGGCAAGGTCCCATCAGGGGTTTTGATTGCAGGCGCCCTGAAAGAACTCGGATACAAATTGAAACTTTTTGTAGGGAACGCGGACGATGTGACCGTACGAGCGTTACAGGTCGTCTGCAATCAGCCTGTAACGCTGCTTGATCCAATCCTTTGCGGCGGACAGCCGAACCTGCGCTGGTTATTTGAGAGCGTCGCTTCTCCCGACTGCATCAATCTTATTCTGGTAAATCTGGGGGGACGCGTCTTGGAGGACGCGCCTTTCAAGGTACCCAAAGAGTGCGCGCTGCTGTCGGAATGGCTGGATTGCGATGTTATACCGATAATATACAGCGACGCGTCCTCGACGCTCACTGTGCGCTCGGTCGCCGAGGCTGTCAGGCAGATCGAGGATGGGGGAAAACCGGTTCGTTCGATTTTATTCCGCTCCATACTGAACAACAGGGAGTATGAGCTTGTGGATCGCGAGGCGGGGCGCAATTTTTCAGCCGTTTCAGCCGGTTCGATGCCAAGCACCGTCGAGCGGGATTTACCGCCGCTTGAGCCGCTCTGCTCCGACGACTCCGCTCATGTCACGCTGCCGCTCCGGTCCGCTTCGAAACAGCTTGCCGGCATGAAGCATCTGGTCAACTGGGCGATATTCAGCGCAATAGCTCAGGCCGCGCCTATGTGGCCGCGCCAGCAGCGCTTGAGCGAGCCCATAACGGACAGCGGGAAGGTCAATATTGCCGTTGTGAGGCACCACGCCCTTTCGATTGCGGGCGACGGCACGGAGCATCTGCTTAGGGTGCTGGGGTGTAACATCGTGGATATTATGCTCGTTGGCAATATTACCCACAGCGTTCCGATACATGGAGTGTATCTGCCGCATGGCTTGGCATACATTGCTCTGCCGAAATTTTTCAGCAATATTTACCTTAAGACCATGCTGACGAGGGGATCCACAGGCGGCTCCTTCCTCTTAGCCGATGGAGGGAGTTCCGCGATCCTGGGCGACAGGATCGTTTTACCGGAGGGACGGGGAGAGGGCAGGGGATTTGGGGTACTGCCCTTTAGCGGCATTTATAAGAAAACCTCGTTTGGAAACGTCAAAAAAATGCGGGCTGTGAGCCGCAAGGAAAACCCGCTCCTCTCCGGTTCCAAGGAGTGCGTTTTCGGCTACGGCTCCGACTCTTACTCCCTTGCGGGGACCGGGGAAGATGACGAGTGCTGGGTAACCGCGGACGCGCTCGATCCTAAAAAAACCTCACTCGACGGCTGGTGTAAAAAAAGGATTCTCGCTACTTCCATGAGGATCGAGCCGTGGAGCGCCCCTGAAATGTTCCGGCGCTGGCTGGAGGGCTAGGCGTTTATGTTTGCGGATTTGGCGCGAGCGGCGGATTTGGGCGTAAAACTCCTTTCCGAAGCGGAGGGTATGACGGAGGAAATCGTCGACAACAGGAGGAGATTCCACCAGTTCCCGGAGTTGGGCCTTGAGGAGTATATGACGTCCGGGAGGATAGAGAACATCCTGCAGTCGATGCCGGGTATGGAGGTCTTTAAGGGTTTCGGTTTGCAAACCTGCGTCATAGGCAGACTCGGCGGCGAACTTCCGGGCGGGGCGCTGGCGTTCAGGGCCGAGATAGACGCGGTGGAAGTCCGTGAGGATACGGGGCTGCCGTTCAGCTCATACGACAACCGCGTCAGTCACGTGCAGGGGCATGACGCTCATATGGCGTCGCTCCTTGGCGCGGCGGCCCTGCTCTGCGAGCATAGGAGCGCGCTGAACCATCCCGTTGTGTTTATATTTCAGCCGGCTGAAGAAGGCAAGGGCGGCGCGAAACATCTGATAGACGCTGACCTGATCGGCGCCTTCAACATAGAAAAGATGCTCTGCGTCCATTGGGTGCCGCACCTCCCCTATGGGCAGATAATAACGAACAAGGGCGGAGTTACCGCTTTTTCGAGCAAGATTCACATCGGGCTTACGGGGCCCGGGGGGCACGGGCCCACCCCGTATCTGACCAGCGACCCCGTGTTTCTCTCCTCGGAGGTTCAGCTTGCTTTGCAGGGCATGATAACTCGTGAAATAAATCCGGAGAAGACGGTCGTTCTGTCGTTCGGCCGCATGGAGGCGGCTGAGGTATATAATGTAATAGCGGAGGAAGCCCATCTCTGGGGTACCCTCAGGGCTACCGACAAGGGAACTCACAAGATTCTCAAGACGCGGATAGAGGAGATTGTGAAGGGCCTTGCGCGTCTCTCCCACATTGCCGCTTCCGTCGAATATATGCTCGACTATAACCAGGTGGTAAACAACGAGAGCCTCGTATCGGATATTTTCAAGTATGGAACGGCACTCATCGGAAGCGATGCTATGGAACTTTTGAGAAGTCCTCTTCTTGTTGGAGAGGACTTCTCCTTTTTTTCCGAGCAGGTTCCATCCTGTCTGATGTTCCTCGGCACCGGTATGGAGTACGGGCTTTATCACGCAAGATACGACATTCCAGAGAACCTGCTGCCATTTGCCTCGGCGTGGAGCGCGTACCTGGGGCTGTTGCTGTAGGCACGGAAGGACGATGTCCCGATGAACCATAGAGTGGAAGAGCTTGTCATGCAAAATTTCGCGAAAGCGCCTACGGAGCCCTGCCTTTGGTGGCGCGGCGCGTGGTGGTCGAGGGGCGCTCTCGAGGAGATGGCGATGGAATGTGAGGAGAGCCTCGTAAAAAGCGGTTTTTCATCGGGCAGACGGCTGGCGCTGGTGCTGCCGAACAGCCCGCTCCTGCTCGCCTCCTGCATCGCGGCATGGAAACTTGGCGGCGCCGTGGTTCCCGTGAATCCTCAACTGAAGCACCCTCCGCTCGTCGAATACCTGAGGAGCGTAGACGTATTCGGCGCGATCGTGAGCCGTGAGATAGAAGGCCTTGTCGAACACGTCAATGCCGGCGGAATTCCCGCCGCGTCCGCGTCTCTGAACGATGCGGCGCCTCCTATATCCGGGAGGGACAGCCTGCCGGACGGAGACTCGGAAAACGCGGTGCTGTTCCACACGGGGGGCGCGGGCGGTGATGTAAAGGCCGTTCCTATCAAACACGGCAATATAATCACCCTCCTGTCGTCCATATTGGAGACGATCCCGTCGATGGACGAGGAGGACGTTATTTTGAACGCGATACCGAACTATCACTCGTTGGGTTTCGTGGTAGGCGGCATAATGCCCCTTGCCTCAGGAATGCCGCAGGTCGTCATCCCCTCTTTCGTGCCCCCGAAGAATACGCTCACGGCGATTCGGACGGCCGGCGTCACCATTATCCCTGCCGTTCCGGCGCTGCTTGGCATCCTTTTGGGCGGGGAGCGGGAGATCGCGCCTATGTCGAAGGTCAAGCTCGTTTTTTACGGCGGCGGCGAACTCACGCCGAGTGTGGCTCAGCGCGTCAGGGATATATTCGGGGTCGAACCGCTGGAGGGCTACGGTCTGACGGAGGCGTCGTCTGTCCTCGCGGTCACTCCGGACGCCGGCAGCGCAAAACCCGGCTCATCGGGAAAGATTCTCCCCTGTTTCGAGGCGGAGGTGAGAGACGAGGACGGCGGGATACTCCCCTTTAACAGTGACGGCAGGCTCTGGCTTCGCGGAGACGCCGTCACGCGCGGCTATTACAGGACGCCGGAACTCACTGCCGAGCGCTTCAAGGATGGGTGGTTCGACGCACAGGACATCGTCCGAATAGATGAAGACGGTTTCATCACTATAGTTTCTCCGGCGGTCGATGTGATCATGGTCGGCGGCGTGCCTGTCTATCCCGGCGAGATCGAGACGGTCTTAAAGAGCCATCAGGACATAGCGGAGGCGGCTGTGGTCGGCGTTCCGGGAGGAATAAAGGGAGAGACTATCAAGGCTTACGTCGTCCCGAAGGAGGGGAGCGCCGTTCGCCCGTATGACATCGTCAAGTACGGACGATCTCAGCTTCCAAACTACAAGGCGCCGCGCTCCGTGAGGCTGCTTGACTCGCTTCCCAAGGACAGTTTCGGCAAGGTGCTCAAAAAGGAGCTGCGCGGTGCCTGACGGGCCTCTCTTTTTATTCGACAGGACGCGGGACGCAAATGTGCTGCTTTCTCGGGACGGGATGATCCCGCCCCGGGCGGGACAGCTCGATAATGTTAAAGATATTTTGGAGAGTTTCGGCCCGGTCTCGCGGACGGCGGACACGGGCGAGGTGTGGGGGTTGCTGGCCCAGGACGCGGCGATCCCAGACGATTTTGTCGCCGTAAGCCGGCGGGATCTCGCGACGATTTTGGGGAGCGGGCCTTTTCTTCGCTCCGGCGCGGCTTTTCAGGTAATGAGCCTCTACGCGGACAACAAATACTGCGGAAGGTGCGGAGAGCTGATGGGCGACCACGATAAGGAGATGGCCCGCGTCTGTTCAAACTGCGGGCGGATAGTCTTCCCGTCGCTCAGTCCGGCGATGATAGTCGCGGTAGAGAAGCGCGGTATGCTTCTTTTGGGACATAACGCGAGTTTCCCGGAAGGCCGCTACAGCGTACTCGCTGGTTTCGTCGAGCCAGGAGAGACGGTAGAGGACGCCGTGGCAAGAGAGGTTTACGAGGAGTCACGCGTAAAGATCAGGAATATTCGTTACGCCGGCAGTCAGCCGTGGCCCTTTCCATCCTCCATGATGCTGGGCTTCCGCGCGGATTGGGAGAGCGGAGAACCGCGGCCGGACGGGATCGAGATGACGGATGTCCGCTGGTTTACCCCATACGACCTTCCCGATTTACCCCCGAGAATCAGCATTTCGAGAATGCTCATCGACGACTGGCTCCGCAGACAAAGCGCGGAAACCCCCTAAAATGTTTTCGCGAATTTAAGGGTGGCTCAAAAAATGCGAAAATCTGAAATCATCGAACTTATCGCTAACGGGGAAAATTCCGGGGTTGAATTTAAACAGGACGATATCAGACCGGAACAGCTTGCTAAAGAAGTTGTGGCTTTGGCAAATCTAAACGGCGGCCATATTTTGCTTGGCGTCGATGACAGCAAAAATATCGTAGGCATCACCAGGCCGAATCTCGGCGAGTGGGTGGCGGACACCGTGTTCGGCAGATACGTCCATCCTGTGATTCTGCCATATTACGAGGAGGCGGCGTTCGAGGACGGCAGGGTTGTCGCGGTGATAAGTATCGGTCCCGGGATCTCCAAGCCTTATGTGGTGAGGGAAAATGACCGTGAAACCGCATATGTGAGGATCGGCAAAATTTCGCGCCCAGCGACGAGGGAACAGCTTCTGATGCTCGCTTCCGCTGGAGGCATGGTGCATTCAGAGGCTATGCCCGTTCACGGTTCCTCTTTCGAGTCGCTGGACTTTGCGCGGATTGAAAACTATATGCGGGATATCATCCAAGACCCGCAGGTTCCGGAAAACAAGGGAGAGTGGCTGGAAAGGCTGAAAGCGCTTGGATTGATGACGGAAGGAATAGGCGATGAACCGGTTTGTACCATAGCCGGTCTCGTTCTGTTTGGGGTACATCCGCGCCGGTTCCTTAAACAGTCAGGCATCCGGCTCATGTTTTTTGACGCGGACGACAAAGTCTATCAGGCCAAGCTGGACAAAACCCTCGACGGCCCATTAGTTGGGCGCTTCTTCGTCGATAGGGCTGGAAGAAGTTTGATAGACTCCGGGCTGATAGAAAGAACCTTTGAATTGATGGAACCATTTATAATTGAGGAGTCAAACGATCTCGGCGGAAGACCCAGCCGTGACAGAATATGGCTCTATCCCTTCGTGGCAATGCGGGAGTTGTTGATAAACGCCCTGGCTCACAGGGATTGGACGCGCTTCACCGACGTAGAGGTTGTGGGTTATGCGGACCGCATAGAGATTACAAGCCCGGGTTCGCTGCCAAACTCCATGACGGTCGAAAAGATGCTCGCCGGGCAGAGGAGCGCTCGAAATCATATTATCGTGGATATCCTTCGCGATTACGGTTATGTGGACGCCAGAGGGATGGGCGTCAGGGTGAAAGTAGTCCCGGTGCTTGAAGCCAGAGAAACTGATTACTCTTATGAAGCCACAGACGATTACGTGAGGATAACCGTCAGCAAGCCGTCCCGCGAAAGCCGCAAAGTGGGCTAGAATTATTTCGTTCCTTAAGTCGAATATTTGTAACAAGCCAGCGACACAAAACCCAAAAAGGGGATATAATGACGCGGTAGTGCCGGTTCTGTTTCGAATTGGCATGTTTTGGAAATGCTGATTTATTGTTAAATCCTAAAGGGTGAAGATTTAAACCCTTGCGGTGTGCGGTTTCTTGAGCGGTATTTTGCCGTTTGAGCGAATCAATCAGCGTTTTCTTGATTCATACCGACGTTTGAGAAGGGAATCCGGTTAAAAGCCGGAGCGGCCCCGCCACTGTGACCGGGACGAAACCGCGGTATGCCACTGAAATTTTCTTAAAAATTTTGGGAAGGCGCGGGATTAGGATGAACGGGAGTCAGGAGACCAATCAGACGTCTGTTGCGGCGGAGTTTTGTCTGCGAGGGCAGGCGTGCGCGTCGTCGGGTCTTTGTAATTCCGATCGGCACGGGCGCGGCATCGAAGTTGCTGATGGTGCGCCTATTTTTTGCCGGAGAGGAGAGGCTTGAGTGAGTGGCTTGAGACCGGAATACGAGAAGAACCCCACGAAAATTGAGGAGCGAAGTTTCGATGTAATCAGGAATACGCTCTCTTGCTATGCCATAGGCCGTGATCTTTTTGAGGTGGCGGTGAGAGTCGTACACGCCGGAGGGGATTTTTCCCTGGCGAATCTGATAGGATCGCAAAAAAACGCTATCGAGTCTGCGCGCGGCGCGTTTGCCTCAGGCGGGCGAATATTCTGCGACGTGGAGATGCTCAGGGCTGGCATCTCCCGCGGGGAGTGCGCGCGCCTTGGGCTTGAGGCGGTCTGTTTCATCCACGATGATGAAACAGCCGAACGGGCTCGAGGGGATGGAATTACAAGGGCTATGGCCTCGGTCGATATCGCGGTGGAGCGCGGCGTCCGGATTTTTGCGTTCGGTAACGCTCCAAGCGCCCTATATCGTCTGCTGGAACACCGGGAAAACGGCGCTCCTGTAGATTTTGTCTGCGGTATGCCGGTTGGGTTTGTCGGAGCGGCCGAAAGCAAGGAGGCGCTTCGCGCTTCCGGCATCCCGGCCATATTCCTCCGAGGGCCCAGGGGTGGTTCCGGGTTATGCGCCGCGTGTATGAACGCGCTCCTGCGCATGGTGTGAATTTTGCCTGATACCCAATTTGCCGTCAATAGGCTGTTATGGGGCAGAGCGTTTGTCTATGCTGATTTTAACGCTTCGCTCTTTATGCCTCTGATTTCAAATTGGCAACAAATTCTGCCATGAAGTGGAGGAGATTTTTGTGTACAGGTCAAATTCAGGGACGTTTTTACGTTTCGCGCGCTGCACATTGTTCGCCGCGGCGCTGTTTTCCCTCTGCGCCGCCCTCTCGGGCGCCGCTTTCGCGGCCGAGTCCGCACCGATGAAGCGCGGGATACTGGTCGTCGCTTTCGGCAGCAGCGTTCCCGAAGGTCAGGAAGCGATCGCGGCTGTCGAAAACGCCGTCAAGCGCGCCTACCCCGACACTGAGGTTCGTCTTGCTTTCACGTCGCGCATCATCATGCGCAAGATCGCCAGCGAGCAGGACAGGGTGATTGACGAACCGGCAATTGCCTTGTCCAAGATGGCCTATGAGGGCTTTACGCACGTCGCCGTTCTTTCGACTCACGTAATACCGGGCGCCGAATATCAAGATCTCGAAGCGGTTGTGGACGGCTTCAAAATTATGAGGGAACGCGGGACGAAAGCCGGGTTTGATTATATCGGTCTCTCGAACCCGCTTCTTTCCAACGCCACGGACTTCGAACGCCTGGCTCAAGCCCTCGTCGCGGAATACGCTGATGCCGCGCGCCAGGGAGCGGTGGTCTTGGTCGGGCATGGGACGCACCATTTTTCGGACGCCGCTTACAGCGCGCTTCAGACGGCGCTATGGCGGAAATCTCCCAACTTCTTCGTCGGAACGATTGAGGGTATACCGTCCTATGATGATGTCATAACCCAGCTCGGGAAGACAAAAAATAAAAGGGTCACGCTGCTTCCCGCGATGCTTGTCGCGGGCGATCACGCTTACAATGACATCGGCGGAGAAGAGCCTGATTCATGGGCAAACCTTCTCGCCGGGAAGGGATACGCCTCTACGCCCAAGTTCGTTGGGCTGGGACAGCTGGAGTCCGTCCAAAGGCTGCTCTTGGACAAACTGCGCGAGGTTTGGGGTGAATGATATTCGCAAAAAAAAACATACTGATATTTTATGTATGGCGCGAATTTTTGACCATTCCAACTTATCAACAATGGCTTTTGGGCGGCATCGTCTGAATTTAAGCCATTTTTCCACAAAGTTATCCACTAATTGGGCATAACTTCGGAGGATAGTGTTGAATTTCTCAAAAAAGAGTATACTTACGTTACTGGTTTTTTATCTCGCTTGGGGGGTCTGCTTATCGCAGTCCCCCAGTGCCGAGGCAATGTATATGGAGGCTGTTGACGACGCCGGTTTTCGCGTGGAGTTTGAGGCTCCCGTGGATCGTATCGTCTCGCTTTACACCGCCCACACGGAGAATCTGATCGCGATTGGCGGAGCGTCGCGGCTTGTGGCCGCGAGCAGCGGAGACGACCCGGAACTCGTAGGCGACGTGCCTCTCTTAGCGATAAAGCCTGGATTGGAGCAGATCGTGTCCCTTGCGCCGGATCTCGTCCTCACGAGGCCGATGCAGGTGCGGTCACAGGAAGCGCTTTACGGGCGGCTGCGCGCCTTGGGCGTCAAGGTGCTGGCGATAGACCCTCCGAAGTGGGAGGAGTTCCCGGACTACATAGAACTCCTGTCCAGGCTTATAGGAGATCCGTCACCCACGAAGGCGGCCTCTCTGGCGAAATCTCTCCTGTCGTCCGGTGCCGCCGAAGACGGCGCGGTGGGCGCGTTGCTGATTACAAACGGCAGAAGTTTGGCAACGTGCGCGCCGGATTCATGGGCGGCTCGCATGATGGCTCTGGCCGGATTCAGGAACGCGGCGGCCGGTTCGGCCCGTGCCATGAGGGGCGGAGTGATAGCGAATTTCGGCGCGGAGCGCATTCTTGCCGCGGATAAAGACATCGACGTCGTGCTTCTCCAGAGGGGCGCGATGAATACGATGAGCGCGGCTGATTTTAGGTCGGATCCAAGATTTTTGAGTCTCAGGGCAGTCCGGGACGGCAAGGTTTTCGACGTTTCGGAAGCCGATATCTCCAGGCCCTCGCTTTTGAGACTCAAAATGGGCGTTATTAACAACCTGAGGAAGCTGACTCTGTTTGGGGGGTAATCCATTGGATCAGGCGGGCTATGGCGGAGCGAAAGGCTTTACTACGGGGACGGCGGCGGCCGCGGCGGCCGTTGCCGCCGTGCGTTTCCTCATGGACAAGAGCTGCTCCGCGGTCGGTCTTTCTCTGCCCGCCGGGAGAGATGTGATTATTCCCGTTACCGGGTGCCTCAGGACGGAAAAGGGAGCGGAGGCTTGGGTAACGAAGGATTCCGGCAGCGATCCCGACGTCACGCACGGCGCTGTTATCGTCTCGTCCGTCGAGATTTTGGATTTTCCCGGAGTGACCGTATTGGGAGGCAAGGGCATAGGAGTGGTCACGAAGCCCGGTCTCCCCATCAGTCCCGGAAAGGCCGCCATTAACCCCAGCCCGCTGACGCTGATCAGAAAATCCATCGAGGCGGAACTGCCGCAGGGGAACGGCGCGATCGTCTCCATCTCCATTCCCGGAGGGGAGGAGCTCGCCAAGAGAACATACAACCCCAGGCTGGGGATCGTCGGAGGGCTCTCCATTCTCGGCACGAGCGGCATAGTATCCCCGATGAGTACGGAAGCCATAGTCGGTACGATAAAGTCCGAATTGTCCGTTCTATCGGCTGCCGGCGCGCGTATCGTCTGCCTCGTGCCAGGCAATTACGGGCGCAGGATGGCGATGCTTCTCGGCGTGCCTGAAAGGATGATCGTCAACATCAGCAACTTCGCCGGAGACGCGTTATCCATCTGCGGCAATTTCGGATTTGAAAAGATCATCCTGATCGGCCAGATAGGGAAGTTCGCCAAACTTTCAGCCGGTTCGCTCGATACCCACAGTTCTAAGAGCGACGGCCGCCTGGAAGCGCTGGCGGCCTATTCGGCCCTGCACGGCGCTAACAGCGAGGATGTCCGCTCGATACTGGATAGCACGATGGCGGATGAAGTCGCGACGAGAATATCGAAGACCGAGTGGGGGCGCGCGGCGCTGATGGAGCTTGTCGAGAGAATCGTAAAAACAGGCTTGCTGGGCGCTATCGGGGTTATCGAGTGCGCCTGCCTGACGTTTTCACTGCCGGACAGAGAGATTGCGAGGACTTCTAACCTTGACAAAATGATCGAGGAAATCAAAAAAAACTCGCAAGAGCTTATATGATAAAAATTGTCGGCTTCGGGCCCGGTACGCGCGAACACATTACTGGCGAGGCGGTCGAAGCGCTGTCGTCAGCCGGCGTCGTAGTGGCGGGAAAGAGAATCCTCAGGGCGGCGGTTTTGATGTCGTCCGCGAGAATGGTGGAGCTGCCGCCGACTGGCATGGCGGACGCGGTACTGGGCGTTCTGGAGAGGGAACTGCCTTACGGCGAGGTGGTCCTTGCCGTAAGCGGTGATCCCGGTTTTTACAGTCTCGCCAAAAAGGTTATAGCGCACTTTGGCAGAGACAATGTCACCGTCATTCCAGGAATTTCCTCCATCCAACTGCTGGCCGCGAGGATTGGGCGTTCGTGGGTGAACGTAGCCTCCGAAACGCTTCACGGGCGTGAACTTCCGCAAAGGAGCGCGCTTGCCGGCAAACTGGCGAACTCCGCCGCGCTCGTCATACTGCTGGGCCCCGCGCAGGACGCGATAGCTCACATCAAGTGGGTCGCGGAGGACGAGACGCTTTCAGGTTTGTGGGCGGCGGTAGGCTGGGATCTCGGCCTGCCCAACGAATTCGTATTTGAGGCGGAAAGTTTGGCGGATATCGTTCGTTGTCCCTATGTGGGGGAACTCGCTATGCTCTGGCTGGAGAAACCCTGATGGCACAGGATATTCCGCCGCGCGGGGTGATTGAAGACGGATGGTTCGAGCGGGCACGGGGAATCCCGATGACCAAGGCCCCGATCAGGGCGGTGATACTCTCTCTCTTGGCACCGCTTGCCGGCTTCCGTGTGCTCGAGATTGGCAGCGGAACCGGAGCGATGACAGTTGAGCTTTTAAGGGCGTCCGGCGCTGGTTCCGTGACCAGTATCGACGTCTCCGCGGAAGCCTTCGGTTTGGTCCGGAGAAACGTCGAACGAGCGGGGCTTGCCTCGCGCGCGCGGCTCATAGTTGGGAGAGCGCCGGAGGACGTGCCGCCCGGCGCCTTTGACGCGGCCTTTATCGGAGGACATGGGCAGGCTCTCGAAGCGGTCATCAAGTCATGCTGGGATCGCCTGACGCCGGGCGGAAGGGTACTGCTCTCGTCTATTACCCCTGGTTCGACATCGAGGGCTCTGGCCTGTTTCGACGAGCTTCGTGCCAGCGTAGGTTTCTGGAGGGCGCACACCTCCTGCGGCGGCAGGGTTGGTTCGGAGTGGCTTCTGATCGGTAACAATCCAATAGATTTTATATGGGGTGACAGGGTATGACGAGTTCTCCCGGCGAGTTGGGCAAGCTCGGCAAGGTGTACATCGTAGGGGCCGGGCCAGGGGATCCCGAGCTTATAACGGTCAAGGGCGCGAAATTGTTGGAGATGGCGGATTTCATAGTGTACGCCGGCAGCCTCGTCAACGCGGAAATTCTGAGACTTGCCCGTCCTGATTGCGTGACAGCCGATTCGTCCGGCATGACGCTGGAGGAGCAGGTGTCGGCGATGACGGAGGCTCTCGCGCGCGGATTGGTGGTCGTCCGTCTCCACACGGGCGACCCGAGCCTTTACGGGGCGATATCGGAGCAGATCGCGGCTCTTGAACGGAACAATATAGAATGTGAGATCATTCCGGGCGTCTCCAGTCTGCAAGGCGCGGCTGCCCGCCTTGGTGTCGAGTATACGGTTCCCGGAGGTTCGCAGACGCTGATATGCACGAGGATGACCGGCAGGACGCCAACCCCTGAGGCTGAAAGTATCGGGAGCTTGGCTTCGCACGGTTCCACGATCGCCCTATTCCTCTCGGCAGACAGGGCGCAGGAGGTTGTCTCCGCCTGCATCGCCGCCGGCAGAAGTCCCGACACTCCCGCGGCGTGGATATACCGCGCCACGTGGCCGGACGAGAAAATGGCAATATCGACGCTCTCCGGGCTGGCGGCTTCGCTGCGCGAGGCCGGTATCACGAAGCACGCCCTCCTGATAATCGGCGACTGCCTCGGCAAGGATTCGTCCTCGCGCAGTATGCTGTATGATCCCAATTTTTCTCACGGAGCTAGGGAGGCGCAGATTTAACTGACTAAGAAAATTTGTATCATTCACTATGAGAGCGGTCTCGAAGTCGCGCGCGAGCTGGAGAAGGCGATTCGCGCCGAGCGGGTCGAGAGAGTCGAGATTGCCGATAAGACGCCTCAGGCCTTTTCGTCGAGGTGGAGCGACGCCGACGCCTTTATCTTCATAGGGGCGCTCGCCATAGCTGTTCGCTCCGTCGCTCCGCTCTTGGCCGACAAGGCGGTGGACCCCGCTCTTGTCGTCATCTCAGAGGACGGAGCCGTCGTGATACCGGTGGTATCGGGTCACATGGGCGGCGCGTCCGACCTCGCGAGGAGCTGCGCGGACGCCCTCGCGTCATTTGGAGCGATCTTTGTCCCGACGACAGCGAGCGACCGCAGCGGTTTCACGGCGCCGGATCTCTGGGCGTCAAGACACAACTGGCGAATATTGCTGCGAACGCTCCTCGCCTCCGTCATACGCAAACTCATATCGAACGGCAAGATTTCAGTGTGGGTGGATCCTGTCCTTTCCGACAGCGGTATCGCGCTTCCCCTCCCGTTTGGCTATGAGGTGACGGAGAGCCGGCAGGACGCTGACTTGATTATCTCTCCAAGAAGCGTTCAGAAGCTCGCTGGGGCAAAACCTCAGATAGTCCCGCGCGTCATAGCGGCAGGAATTGGCTGCCGGAGGGGTTCGGCAACGGCGGCGCTGGAGAGGGTTCTCAGGAAAGCGCTCTCGTCGAGCCCGAGGGGCCCCTTTCTCGTCGAGGCGCTTCGTGAGATTCGAACCGCCGAGGTCAAGGCCGACGAGGGCGGTATCATAGAGCTTGCCGGAATTTATGATCTGCCGCTCACGATAGTGAGCGACGATGAAATACTGGCGCAGGAGGGAGATTTCACCCCCTCCGTCGCGACGCGGCACATAGGTTTGCCGGGCGTCTCCGAGCAGGCGGCGGCAAGCGGCGGCAGCCTGCTCGGGCCTCGGCAGGCCGAGGAGGGCGTCACGGTCGCGCTCTCGATATCAGGTTTAACGAAGCCGGGCGAGCTGTTCATCGTCGGTTCCGGGCCTGGCCTCGCCAAGTTCTTGACCTCCGAGGCCGCAAGCGCACTTTCCGCCGCGGACGTGATAGTCGGATACGGCTTATACGTCGATATGCTGCCGCCGTCGCTCAAACGCGGCAAGATAGTGGAGCGTTACGGCATGGGCGAGGAGGAGGAAAGGGTGCGCCGCGCGGCGGATCTCGCGAGGTCGGGATATGCCGTCGCTCTGGTTTCAGGCGGCGATCCGGGGCTTTTCGGCCTCGCTCCGCTCGCCTTTACGTTAGCCGGTGATGTCCGCGTAAATCTCATACCGGGCATTACCGCCGCGCAGGCCGCTGCAAAGAGGATAGGCGCGCCATATTCCAACGGGCTTGCCCTGCTCTCGCTCTCCGATTACCTTCAACCCTGGGAGTCCGTTGTTCTCGCGATGGAAGGAGCGGAGCGCGGCGGCATGACTGTCGCGCTCTATAACCCGGTGAAGCGGGGTCTTGCGGAGAAACTCTCGGAGGTCAGGCGGATTTTTTCGGGACGGAAGCTCATCCTGGCGCGTGACGCAGGGAGGGAGGACGAATCCATTCGCGAAATTTCGGTAGACGCGCTGGATGAAAACGCTATAGACATGAGAACCCTTATGATCTTTCTCTCGCCGGGGACGCGCGAATTACGCTCCGGGGCGGATGGGAGAAAGATATGGCTGGAGGCGCGTGGTTACGATTCTGAGCGGATCGCGGAGGAAATACCGGAGATCGGACAATTTCTGATCCTGGGCGGTACGAGCGAGGGAAAGCGGGTCGCCTCTGCGCTTATTGGAGAAGGTTACAGCGTGACCGTTTCCGTATCCAGCGAAACGGGCCTTGCCACAGTGCCGGACGGCGCCGCGGCGATCTTCGGCGCAAGAGGGCGCGGCGAGTGGGTTGCCGTTCTCGGCTCGCGCGCGGACTATCCGCGCGGGGTGATAGACGCCACTCACCCATTCGCGGCAAGCGCCACGGATGAGATAAAAGCCGCTTGCGACAAAACCGGTCTGCCGCTTTGCAGGTTTACGAGGGCGGAGTCGATCCCGGAGGGCGCGGTGGAGGCGGAAAGTCCCGAGGACGCCGCTTCGAAGGCCGTTCTCCTGACCGGAGAGGGAGACACGGTGTTTTTATCGGTCGGCGTCAAGATGCTGCCGCTGATGGTTCCGATTTTGAGGAACGCGCGCCGGGCGATCCTCGCCAGAACGCTCCCCACGTCGGCGAGTCTGCTTCAGGCAGAGAAGGCCGGCCTCGAACCCAAAGAGATAATAGCGGCATGGGGCGCCGGCGGCGCTGATTTTAACGAGGCTCTGTGCGCCGACCGAACGGTCAAGTGCGTCATAGGCAAGGAGTCCGGGGAGGCAGGCGGAACGAGCGCCAAGGCCCTCGCGGCCGCAAGGCTCGGCATACCTATGATACTGATTCGCCGCCCGAAGGAACCGGCTCTGGAGAGGATAAGCGAAATTAGCGCGTTGCTGGAGTGGTGCCGCGAGAAAATAAAAAAATGAATATAAAGTTTGCTCAAGAGGTCAAGGCTTTTTGAGCGGCGCAGCGATTGGGAAATTTTAAGGAAGCGCTGATTAATTCGCCTAAACGACACTTACTGTTTAGGAAGCCTGACGCCGTAAGGGTTTAAATCCTTACCCTTTAGGCCTCTCGCAATAAATCAGCCTTTCCTTAAGCGCGTCACTTATGCCGGCCGTATTCGGCGTCGTGTAAAAAAGTGAGGTAGATATCGTGATTGATTTTACAAAAGTAACCACAAAAGAGGTTGGAAAATTTTTCGATTACGCAATTCTTCCTAAAGAAACAACTGAGGAGATCATTCGCAGGGAGTGCAAGGTTGCCGTCAAATATAACGTCAAGGCGTTCTGTTTTTCGTCGTCTTATTGGACACCAATAGTTGCGGAGGAACTTAAAGGCACGGATGTCATGGTTGGCGCTGGCATTGGTTTCCCCTTCGGCCAGCAATCGAGTGCCGTCAAGGCGTTTGAGGCCGAGGAGGCGGTCAGGCTGGGAGCGACTGTACTCGATAATGTCATGAATGTGGGCGCGCTGAAGGATAAAAAATACAGAGAAATCCAGCAAGAGTTCAAGGATTATAAAAAAGCGGCTGGCGAAGCGATGACAAAGATGATCCTCGATGTCAATTTTCTGACTGACGACGAAATAGTGACCGCTTGCAAACTCATCGCCGAAGCCGGGATAGACTGGGCGAAATCCTCAACCGGACAATATGAGGGCCCTACTCTCGAACAGGTTTTGCTAATGGTGGAGACGCTGAAAAATACGGACACTAAAGTAAAGGTGTCCGGCGTGAAGTTTCCACGACCGCAGAACGCGTATGTATTTTTGATGGCTGGAGCTGAATTGATTGGTACACGGCAGGCGCCTCAGATAATAGACTCTCTGGAAACGATGCGTAAAATCGGAATCATCCCGGAATATAAAGGGTAATTACGAGGAGGGAATATGAATGATTGACTTTTCAAAAATGACAAAGCGGGATGTTGGAAAGCTTTTCGACTTTTCAATATTACCCAAAGATACGACTGAGGGGCAAATCCGGACGGGTTGCAAAAAGGCAATAGAGTATAATTGCAAAGCTTTTTGCTTCTCCTCGTCGGAATGGACCCGGGTTGTCGCAGAGGAATTGAAAGGCACTGATCTTCAGGTCGGCGCGGCCATTAGTTTCCCCTTCGGCCAGCAATCAAGCGCGGTCAAGGCGTTTGAGACCGAGGAGGCGGTCAGGTTGGGAGCGACCGTACTCGATAATGTCATGAACGTCGGCGACCTGAAGGATAAAAAATACAAAAAAATCCTGGACGAATTCAAAGAATATAAAAAAGCGGCGGGTTCGGTAGAGACCAAAATGATCATTGAAACCTGCATGTTGACGAGGGAGGAGATCGCCACCGCGTGCAAGTTGATAGCCGAAGCTGGCATAGACTGGGCTAAAACTTCGACAGGCCAGTACGCGGGCCCATCTATCTCTGACGTAATGTTCATGGCGGATGTCCTGAAGGACACGACGGTTCGGGTAAAAGTCGCGGGGGTAAAAGCGCCGAGACCGCAAAACGCCTACGCGTTTTTCCTAGCCGGCGCGGAACTCATAGGTACGCAGGGCGCGTTGGAAATAATCGACGGATTGGAAGATGTTCGCAAAATAGG
>JAISYM010000092.1 GCA_031269875.1 Synergistaceae bacterium | reverse complement strand
ATAAGGCACAAGGCAATCTCGGAGGCGGTACAGGCACAGGTCGCGGAGCTGGGGATCAAGCTGAACGTCCAGATAGTTGACTGGGGCGTCCACCTCGACACGCTGGACCGCGGCGAGGTAGAGATGTATCGCATGGGCTGGGTGGTGGACTATCTGGACCCCGACAACTTCCTCTACGTCAACCTGCACTCCAGCAACTTCGGCGCGAAAGGCAACTACTCGTTCTACAGCAACCCGGAGGCCGACAAGCTCATGGAGGAGGGCCGCACCGAAACCGATCCGGCCAAGCGCGTGGAGATATACCAGCAGGCCGAGCAGATCATAGTCGACGACGCCCCGTGGATGTTCCTGTTCTACTACTACAACAACATGGCGACGCAGAAGTGGGTGGGCGGCGCTGCTCTGCCGGCGTTCGGCAACTACACCGCAAGAATGGATAACGTCTGGCTGACGGAGAAGTAGGCGGCGATATGTTCTCTCACGTCGTCAGAAAACTGCTGCAATCTATACCGGTCGTATGGGGGGTCGTGACAGCCGTCTTCATACTGATGGCTGTCGTCCCCGGCGATCCGGCGCGCCTCATGGCGGGACAGCGCGGGGACCCGGCGACGATCGAGAAGATCAGGCACGATCTCGGGCTGGATCTCCCGCTCACCCAGCAATACACGAAGTTCATAGGGGAACTGAGCCGCGGCGATCTGGGCATGTCGTACCGGAACAACGAGCGCGTGGCTGCGGCGATAAAGACACGATTTTATGCCACTGCCAGGCTCACGGTATGGGCGATGCTCCTTGCCGTCACAATAGGCCTCACGACGGGCATAATATCGGCGTCTAAGCCCAACTCCCCGTTCGATTACACTGCCATGTTCGTCGCCGTTTCGGGCGTGAGCGCTCCTGTCTTCTGGGTCGGGCTTCTACTGCTGTTGGTGTTCGCGTACAGCCTGAACTGGATTCCCGGCATAGGCGCCGGGGACGGGAATTGGAAGTACCTGGTGCTTCCGGCTATCACGCTTGGGGTGAGACCGGCCGCGATTATAGCCCGCCTCACCCGATCCTGTATGCTGGAGGTTATGAGCCAGGATTACATTCGCACGGCGCGGGCGAAGGGCGTTAAGGAGAGCGCGGTTGTAATACGGCACGCTCTCAAAAACGCCATGATACCGGTTGTGACGATCATAGGCACATCGGTCTCGGACCTTTTGTCTGGCGCCGTCCTCACTGAGAGCATTTTCGCCTGGCCGGGCCTGGGACGTCTTGCCGTGGAAGCTCTGGTGAACAGGGACTTTCCCATGATCCGGGGCGTGGTGATAGTGATGGCTCTCACGTTTCTTGTGGCGAATCTCATTGTTGACATATCGTATGGGTTCATCGACCCGCGTGTGCGATATGAGGGGGAGAAGTGAGGCTCATGGAAGCAAACCCTATTCGGGCGGAGGCCGGAGAGAGTCTGCTCAAGGAAGCGTGGGTGAGATTTCGGCGCAACAAACTCGCCATGCTCGGGCTAATTATGACGCTATCCATAATATTCGCGGCGATATTCGCGGGGGTGCTGGCTCCCTATGACCCCAAAGCTCAGCTCGCCTTCACCGTCAACCCGGCGCTCAAACTCGCCGGCCCGTCCATGCAGCATCCGATGGGGAACGACCTGTACGGGCGCGACATATTGAGCCGCGTTCTGCACGGAGCGCGTATATCGCTCGAGATCGGCATATTCGCGACGCTTGTCACGATAATGATAGGAGTGCCGCTTGGAGCGATAGCCGGATACATGGGCGGCGTATGGGACGACCTGATATCGTGGCTCGTCAACGTCATATTCGCCTTCCCCTTCATACTGTTCGTCCTGGCCGTCGTCTCCGTATTCCGAAACCCAAGCCTCTATCTCGTGTTCGTGGCTATAGGCCTCGTCAACTGGGTCGCGCTCTGCAGGATTACGCGCGGGCAGTTCATCTCCCTTCGGGGAAGCGAGTTCGTGGAGGCCGCGCGGGCGCTGGGCCTTCCGACGTGGAAGATAATATTCCGCCACATACTGCCGAACGCCATCGCCCCCATAATCGTGCAGACCACGCTCGGAATGGGCGGTATCATCACGCTGGAGGCGGGGTTGGCGTATCTGGGCTTCGGCGCTCAGCCGCCGACCCCGTCGTGGGGGCTGATGATATCGGAAGGACAGCAGTACATTGCCCGAGGGCAGTGGTGGTGGTCGATTTTTCCGGGGATAGCCATAATGTATACGGTACTCGCCTTCAACTTCCTCGGCGACGGTCTGCGCGACGCGCTTGACGTGCGTCAAAAGAGGTAGCGGCATGGCCCTTTTACAGCTTAAAGACCTGCGCACTGTATTCGATACCGACAGGGGCATTGCCAAGGCCGTGGACGGTGTGTCGTTTTTCATCGAACATGGCGAGACGCTGGGCGTAGTCGGCGAATCCGGCTGCGGAAAGAGCGTTACGGCGCTCTCCATTATGCGATTGCTTCAGAAACCGACGGGGCGAATTGCCGGCGGTGAGATATCTATGGAGGGGCGTGACCTTCTCGGGCTCACTGAGCATGAAATGAGGAAGATCAGGGGCAACCGGATATCGATGATTTTTCAGGAGCCGATGACGAGCCTGAACCCCGTCTACACCGTCTGTTCACAGATATCGGAACCGCTGATCCTTCATCAGTCCATGAACAAGCGCGAGGCCAGGGACAGGGCGATAGAGATGCTGGGTACGGTGGGCATACCGAACGCCGGCACTCGCGTTGACGAATACCCGCACCAGTTTTCAGGCGGTCAGCGCCAGAGAATTATGATCGCGATGGCCCTGGCCTGCAAACCGGCTCTGTTAATAGCCGACGAACCGACCACAGCGCTGGACGTGACGGTACAGGCGCAGATACTGGATCTTATGAACGCGCTGAAGGCTGAATTTGGCTCGGCCGTCATGCTCATAACGCACTCTCTGGGCGTCGTCGCGGAGACCGCTCAGCGCGTCGTTGTCATGTACGCCGCAAAGATCGTCGAGGAAGCGCCGGTTCGGCCTCTCTTTGGAAACCCCAAACACCCGTACACGAGGGGGCTCCTTACCTCTATACCGAGGATGGACGACGATGTGGAAAGGCTTCCGGTTATCCCAGGCATTGTCCCCAGCCCGTTCAATTTCCCGAGCGGGTGCAGATTCCACGACCGCTGCGGCGAGCGCATGGGCAGATGCGCCGAAGAAGCGCCGCCTCTTTTCGACACCGGAGGCGGGCATAAGGTGCGGTGCTGGCTTTGCGAGAAGGAGGGAGCTATCGTTGACTGAGGAGACACGTGAAAGGCATCTCGTCGATGTCCTCCATCTCAAAAAATATTACCCTATAAAGCGCGGCGTCTTACGAAGGGCGGTCGGCTATGTGAAGGCCGTGAACGACGTTACGTTCCATATCGAAAGGGGCGAGACGCTGGGGCTCGTGGGCGAATCGGGGTGCGGCAAGACGACTATCGGCAGGACCATCCTTCGTCTGCTGACGCCCAGCGCCGGAACGGTGAAGTTCGACGGCACGGACGTGGAAACGCTTCAAAAGAACGACAACGCCGCGCTCCGGCGCAAGATGCAGATAATCTTTCAGGACCCGTACGGCAGCCTCAATCCAAGGATGAATGTGTCGGACATTATCGGCGAGGCACCGCTGTACCACAAGCTGGCGCACAGGGCCGAACTCGACGACTACGTCATATCCGTCATGGAGAAGGTCGGGCTGCGCCCGGAGAGCCGCGCGAAGTATCCGCACGAGTTTTCGGGCGGACAGCGTCAGCGCATAGGCATAGCCAGGGTGCTGGCGATGAAACCGGAGTTCGTGGTCTGCGACGAGCCGGTTAGCGCTCTCGACGTATCCATACAGAGCCAGGTGCTGAACCTGCTGGCGGATTTGCGCAGTGAGTTCTCCCTGACGTATCTCTTTATTTCGCACGATCTCTCAGTGGTGAAGCACATCTCCGACCGTGTCGCGGTGCTGTACCTGGGCAAGATGGTGGAGATAGCGCCGAAGGCGGACTTCTTCGCGAAGCCGATGCACCCGTACTCGCAGGCTCTGATATCGGCCATACCCGTGCCGATGCCGGACGCCAAGCAAAACAGGATCATCCTGGAAGGGGACGTACCCTCGCCGGTCAATCCTCCGAACGGCTGTATATTTTCCACACGCTGTCCGAAGGTAATGGATCGCTGCAGGGCCGAAGAGCCGCACCTTACGGATCGGGGCGGTCACCAAACCGCCTGTTTCCTGTGCGAATAACGATCTCAATTGTAACCGGGAAAAACGGCGGCCTCCTGCTAACCGGAGGCCGCCGTTTGTTTGTGCCGTATATCAGTCCGTCATGCTCAATCGAGGGGCGCGGATAATGCGGCGCTTTTCGGAGCTGGGCAGGACTATGCTCGTCATGAGTTTGCCGTGACGGGCAAGTTCCGTTAGAAGCTCCTCCAGGAACTCCAGCGATGGAACCTGTATCTCCAGCATAAAATCGTTGGTTCCGGTGAGCGACCAACAGGACAAAACCTCCGGTATCTTGGAGAGCGAGTCGTTTATGATCTGCTCACTGCCGGGGTTGGCGGAGAGGTTTATTATCGCGGACAGGCTGTAGCCAACTTTGCGCGGGTTGATGATCGCGCCGTATCCCGTGATAATTCCCTCTTCCTCCATCCGTTTGACCCGCTCAATAACGGCCGTCGGCGAGAGCTTGACCTTCTCCGCGAGATGCTTGAACGAAGAGCGGCCGTTCTTCTGAAGCTCATCCAGTATTATCCACCCAATTTCGTCGACGTTATGAATTTCTTTTCCCGCTTTTTCCGACATCCCATCACCTGCTTCCTACGCCCCAAGAACAACCCCTCTGCCTTTTACGAATTGTCTTAAAACGCTTCTTTGTAGAGCGCCAGCAGATCCTCCTCAGTGACATCCCTCGGGTTGCCCGGGGTGCAGACGTCTCTTATCGCGGCCGCGGCAAGCGCAGCCAGGTCTTCTTTCTTCACGCCCAGTTCGTGCAGCTTCTCAGGCACGCCTACGTCAATAGAGAGCTGGCGTACGGCGGAGACGGTAGCCTTCTGAGCGTCCTCCAGCGACATTTCGTCGATTCCGGGGACGCGCATGGCGCGCCCGATATCGCGGAACTTCTCGCCGCAAGCGGGAGCGTTAAACGCCAGCACGTATGGGAGCAGGAGGGCGTTCGCGACTCCATGCGGGATATCGTAGAACCCGCCGAGCGGGTGGCCCATGCCGTGTACCGCGCCGAGCCCCACGTTCGAGTAACCCATGCCGGCGATGTACTGCCCGAGGGCCATCTTCTCAGCGGCCTTCGGGTCGTTGTCAAGGACGGATCCTCTGAGGTTGGCTGCGATAAGCTCGATGGACTTCAGCTCGACCATGTCGGAGAGTTCCCACGCGCCCCTGGTCAGGTAACCTTCGATTGCGTGAGTGAGCGCGTCCATTCCCGTGGCCGCCTTGAGTCCCTTCGGCATGGACTCCATCATCTCGGAGTCGACTATCGCCAGGATCGGGATATCGTGCGGGTCGACACAGACGAACTTGCGGCGGTTTTCGACGTCGGTGATGACGTAATTAATTGTGACCTCCGCGGCTGTTCCTGCTGTGGTGGGGATTGCGATGAGGGGAACGCCCCTTTTCTCGGTGGGCGCTACGCCCTCGAGGGAGAGGACGTCGCTGTACTGTCTGTTGTTGGAGATAATGCTGATGGCCTTGCCGGTATCGATAGAGGAGCCGCCGCCGACAGCTACGATACACTCCGCGGCTGAGTTTCTGAATGCCTTTACGCCGGCTTTTACGTTGTCGACCGTCGGGTTCTGCTTGATATCGTCAAAAATCTCGTATTTGATGTCCGCTTCCTTCAATACGTCCTCAACTTTAGTCGCCACCTTGAACTTCAGCAAGTCCTTGTCCGTCACCAGGAGAACCTTTTTGAAGCCTCTGCTCTTGATCTCTCCGGCCAGAACCGAAATAGCTCCTGCTCCAAAATACGACATCTCATTCAGCACAATACGATTTGCCACCTGACATCCCCTCCATAATTTTGATTAACAAGCGATAGGGATATTAAAACTCAAATGACAATAAAATTCAAGTGGCAAAAACGCCGCCGTGATAGCAGATGAAGCGCTTAGCGTTCAGTTTGAGCAGTTTCCGCGCCGATGCTTTCGCCTCTTTTGCGTCCGTAGCGTAGTTCGGGTTTGCTATTCGGAGCAGGCCGTTTCTGGTGACGAGGGCGTCTCCGGTTATGACCGTCCCGTGTTCTTTGACGTACAGCGAGATATGCCCCGGCATGTGTCCCGGCGTCGCTATTATTTCCGTGCCGCCGCACCAGGGGAACACCTCGCCGCCGCGGACGGTCTCGTCGACTCGAACGGGTTTTACGGCAACGAGCCTCTCTTGAAACGCGTGCGCCTCAGCGCGCAGGGATTTTGGCAGCCTTTCGCAGAGGACTTCCGCTTGTGCCAGGCGCGGAGATTTTTTCCTATTCTCGATATACGGGGCGTCCAGCTCAGAGGCTATCACGCGGACGCGCGGGTATTTTGCGACCAGTTCGCTCAAAGCGCCGTAGTGATCGTAATCGTGGTGCGTGATGAGGACGGCCGTTAGGGCGGACAAGCTAAATCCCGCTCTTGCCGAAGCTTCCTCCAATTTCGGCAAAAAACCGGGGTAACCGCAGTCAACAAGGACGTTTTCTCCGCGCTCTGACTCCGCAGCCAATATGACCGGAAAAATAGCGTCTTCTTTACCGTCGTCATTGATGAAAAAGACCTCTAAAACAAAAATATTCCCTTTTATTCTCCTACAACACTTCATCATTGCCCCCATTTTTCAAAAACAGCCATATTTTACAATAATATCGTTGCGCGAAGGGACTGGATTTTATCTGTTCCGTAACGCGTTAAACATTATATAATGGGACTGGGTACGGAAAAGGAGAAACTGCCATGAGGATCAAAAAAATCGTTCGTAAATTCTGGAGTGATATAAACGCCCGGAGATGGGACAATCTTGCCGGCTATTTCTCGAAGGGCGCGCGCATAAACTGGCCCAACACCGGAGAGAGCTTTGACGCGGAAGGGTTTCGGAGCGTGAAAAGCCGCCGCCCCGGTTATTGGTACGTTGAAGTCGAAAAGATCATCCGCGCCGGTAAGCTCGCCGTATCCATTGTGAAGGTATCCAACAACGCGACATCCTTCCACGTCGCGTCATTTTTCAAGTTCAAGTCGAGAAAAATCCTCTCTTTATTCGAGTATTGGGGGGAGGACGGCAAACTTATGAACAAGAGCGATGAAAGTAAGACCGGGGAATTTGATCCCGATCCCATTCAGGACGCCGTGAGCGAAGGTGACGAGGCTCACGAAACTAACCAAGCCAACCAGAATCACCAGGCACACAAAGCACACAAAGCCAACAAAGAGGCTTCGATTGCTGAGATGCCCAAGTCAGTCAAAAAATCAGCCTGGACGCGTCTTTTTTTCCCGGACGACGCTGTCTAGCCGATCGAATGGACGGCGTCGCCATCGCGGAAATATCCCTCATGGCCCTGTCATTTTTTAATATGACTATACAATTGTCTCAGGTAAAGAGATGACGGACCGACGAGCGAACGCAGCGAATTGGCGGCCGACATGGATGTCGGGCCGGCGAATCAGATCAGGACAGAGGTGTATGAGCGATCCAATTCGCGGAGTGAGCCGCCGGCCCGTCATCTCGGGTTCATCATTATGAGACAATTGGATAGTCATATTTTTTAATATCCTCCGCCGTGCCGCCCGTTATCTCCAGCAGACGCCCGGGAGAGATGGGGAAGAAGTCGTGGTCGCTGCCGGCGGCTGACCAGACGGTGGCGTATTTAAATAGGTCGCGGTCGAGCAGCGTCCTTGGCTGCGCGGGATAACCCACGGGAGGCACGCCCCCGGGCTCGAAGCCGGAGAACTCGCGTATCGCATCCGCCGTGCCCATGCGAATTTTACGCGCTCCGAGGATTCTCTTTATCGCCTTGTCATGCACCCTGTTTGAACCGGACATCAGGGCAAGCGTCCACTCCTCCCCTGCGTCGGTTTCCACCCTGAAAAGCAGGCTCTTTAAGATTTCCTCCGGCGGAGCGCCTACGACCCTTGACGCGTCCGTCACAGTAAAGATGGTCTCATCTGTGTGTACTATTTCCTTATCGTATGAGACGCTCTCAAGAAACGCCCTCACCTTCCCGACCGGATCAGAAATTTGCGCCAAGTCCATTTTAAAAACCCCTTTTTATGTGGTTTAATCCTTATCGCTCTTATCGCTTTGCGGATACAGCAGCCTGTATACCTCTATGTTGCGGAGAACGGCCTTTACGTAGCCGCGCGTTTCCGTGTAAGCTATATCCTCCACCCATTCCTCCATGTCGGATATCGGTTTCGCGCTCCACTTGGTAACGGGTGTTCCGCCCGCGTTATAAGCCGCCAGGGAGCGCGGAACGTCCTTGAACCTGGCAAATAGCCCCGCGAGGTGATTAGCGCCGAGCAGTATGTTGCCGGAGGTCGTTTTGTATGAGTCCGGTTCCATTTCGAGCTTCTTAGCCTCTTCGCGCGCGGTCGCCGGCATGAGCTGCATCAGCCCGTAAGCGCCGGCGGAACTGGTGACGTCCGGCTCGTAGAGACTTTCCTGCCGCATTACGCCCCATATTATGGCCGATTCGACGCCTGTTTGCCTGTGCGCTTCCGTCACCTCCCGCTCGAACGCCTTGGGAAAGAAGTATCGTAAAAGCGCCGCCGACGCGTATTCGTCCGCGGAAATCACCCTCTGGAGAGCGCCGAAGCTCCGCGCGGCCGAAGAGTAATCCCCTTCCCAGAGCGCGAGGCGCGCCGAACGGTAGAGGCCGGACGGCGTCATTTCACTCTCCAGACGCGCGTAGGTGACGAACCCCCAATCCTCAAGCGCGCTGCCCATGTCGCAGCTCACGGGCACGTCCGCGCTCGTGACGCCGCCTCTCGGGTTTGCCAGGAACGTATAATATTCCGCCGGATACCATTCCGTCAGGTTGCTCTTCAGCGTCTCGGCGGCCACCGGGCTTCCGATTTTCTGAAGGGCCCGCGACTGCCAGTAAAGCAATCTAGCGGCGAGTTCCCTGTTCTTTATCCCGCGCGAAAAGCCGTTCGACCACTCCTTATAAGCCGCGTTGTAGTCCTTGGCCTTCCACTTTTTCCAGCCGCTCTCCCAGCGCGCGGTCGCGGCCTGATTCGTGGCGGCGAACTTCGAGTAAAGCAACTCCCGCGCCTCAGAGGCGGTATTCGCGTCCCCCAGACGGATCAGTCCCACGAGCGCGTCGGCGGCCAGATCAGGGTAATCGAGCCTCGTCTCCGACACCTTCCTGAAAAGGCCAAGCACGTCCTTCGTCATCCCGCGCCCGGCAAGCGTCGTCAGGCGCTGTACGGATCGCTGAGGAAATTCGTCGCCGGAGAGGGCTGTTCCGGACCAGAGGGCAAACGCGAGCGCGTTTTTCTTCTCGCGGTACGCGGCGTAAGCGTGGTAGTAGCGCGCGGCCTCCCCATAAACGACGTCCTTCGAGGCCAGTTCAAAGTGGTACATCGCCGATTCGTATTTTTTGTTTATGTAATCGTTCCACCCCAAGGCATATTCCGCCGCGGTCGAGCTGCCCCGGGGAAGCGCGGCGCAGAAGGCAAGGGCCTTTGCGTTCGACGGTGAATCCGCCAATAACGCCGCCGCCTCCCCGGCACTCACGTCAGGTGTCTCTATCAACTGCGAGAGCGCCTGCAGCCGCCGTTTCTTGTCTGGCGCAAATTCCAGCATCCTGCGGAACCACTCCGCCGACTCGTCGGGCATCGACAGATCGCGGGAGAGCCTCGCCAGCGCGAACGCCAAATAATATCTGAGCGGCGCCGGCGCGTCATTCCAGAGCGCCCACGCGTTTTCGTAAGCCTCGCTCTTTCTTCCGGTACGCTCCTGCCCCAGCACCAGCAGCATCTGGGCGTACGGCCGAACCTCCGGCGGGAAATCGGTATCGCCGCTTTTAGGCGCCCTCTCAAGAATCGTCACACCGTCGGCGTATCTCCCCTGGAACCAGAGGGCGTTCAGGTAGAGCGAACGATCCCGCGAGGCTATGGGCGCGGCGTCAGCGGAAGCGGCGGCTCTGTAAATGGCGTCCATCGAATCCCAGTCGCGCCGCCAGAAAGCCATCTTCATATCGCTGCCGTCGTCCGCGGCCGCCGCCGGATGAATAAGCGATAACACCAGAAAGACGGCGAGTATCAAAATTGCTCTTGTCTTTGTCGTTTTTGTTGTCTTTGTTGAAATATTCAATATGGTCATAAAAGTCAACACACTCCCCTTGAATATACGAGGTACAGGGTACATTGAAAACTCAAAATGAAAAAATTGCAACTGTTATCGGCACATTGGTTTGGTCTGTACACTTTTCCCATATCGCAGTAAAATGTTAGATAACACACGACGATAACAAAAAAGGAGTGAGGTCATAATATGAGCATGGGACGCAGAATCAGAACGCTGCGGAAGAACAACGGACTCACACAGCAGGGCCTGTCCGAGGTCGTAGGCGTCAGCCGCATATACATCCAGGCCCTCGAGAGCAACAGACGTATGCCGTCGATGAAGCTGCTGCACAGGCTCGCGGAGTCGCTCAACGCGTCCGTAACAGATATTGTGGAGGATATTCCGAACAAGGTTGGCAGGATGCAGCTCGAAGAACTGCTTATATCCGGGGAGTTTGACGTGTGGTATCGCGCCAAAAAACTCTCGCGGAAAGACCTGAAACGGATTGACAGGATCATCGCCGCGCTTCTGGAGGACTGGGGTGACGATGACGCCGCGCAATGATATGGCCGCGCGGTTGTCCTGACCTTCAAATTTGGCATGAAGCGGATTGCCTTTTTTATCCCCTTTCAGGGTTGCGGCCGCCGATGCGTCTACTGTGATCAGGGGGCTATAACGGGGGTTCGCCCCGGCGGTGATTTTCTTGCGCCGGAAACTGTGCGGTCTGTCCTGCTGTCTCAGGTTTCGCCGGTTGAACTCTGCTTCTTCGGAGGCAGTTTCGCCCGGCTCGAATCCCGCCTGATGATGTCATATATGGATACGATCCGCTTCGCCCCCGAGGGGAGCCGCATAACATTTTCCTCCTACCCGGGCGACTTTGAGGGTGACATCGGCGCTCTTGTTCTCGAAAAGCTCAAAAAATATCCGATAGGCACGATCGAGCTGGGGCTGCCGTCGCTTGATCCTGTTGTCCTCCGGAGGTGCGGGAGAGACGACGATCCCGAGAAAATAAAAGAGACGATAATTGCGCTGCGGGACGCCGGGTTTCGCCTTGGAGCGCAGATAATGATCGGGCTCCCGGGGCAGACCGCGGAGAGTTCTATGCTGGACGTAGAGACTATAGCCTCTCTGATGACCGGTGCTCGCGGCAAAACGTGGGATCTCCGGATTTATCCCTGCCTTGTCCTTCGCGGGACGGAGTTGGAGTCGCTGTACAGAACCGGGCAGTACGTTCCGCTGACGCTGGAGGAAGCCGTCCGCCAGACCGGAGCGTTGCTGTTATATTCGGAGAGCCTTGGTTTTAAGGCGATAAGGGTCGGTCTGCTGGAGTCGGACGCGTTGAGGGAGTCGGTGATAGCCGGCCCGTATCATCAGGCGTTTGGAGAGCTGGCGCTGTCGGAAAAACTCGCTCTCGATCTGTCGTCCAAAGTCTCGCGAAAAGGACAAAAAGACTCCCAAAAGCCTTGGGAAATCGATCCAAAGAAAATATCCCAACTGACCGGACACGGCGGACGCGGCATTAATCGCCTTGCCGAGCTCACAAAGATCCCCCCAGAAACGGTTCGCGGATTGCTCGTTATCCGCGGTAAATAAAGGAGAGGCGGGAACGCCTCTCCTTCGTGTGTTTGCCTCGTGCCGGACGCGGCGTACAGAATTATTTCAACGCTGGTGCCGGTTCCTCCGCCTCGCGCCGATTAAAACCGCCGCCGTCATGGACATGGCGGCAAGCCCAACCGCCGTGCCGGTGCTGCATCCGCCGCCGCCACCTTTGGTTTCGGTGTAATAATAATTCGTAGTCTCTGTAACGATCAAGTTGATGGGTTGCACTCTCATCGCCGTCGAGTCTTTATAGTAGACGTTGCACCGGTAATCCCCGGCGGTCTCCGGCGTTACGTAAAGTATTATCTGTCCGCTCGCGCGGTCGAAATAGTAGGAGTTTGGAGCGCCGGTATACGGGCCTGCAGCGGTGTCGTTGTCGTTAAGATTCGAGAGCGGGATCAGTGTCCCGTCCGGCAGGGCCAGGTTGACCGCCTGAATGTTGATGTAATTGTTGACCGTCGTGCCGCCGCCGGTTTGGCTCACGTCATTCGAGATGATATATATGATCTTGGTCGTCTCTCCGGCAGTCGGGGTTTCGTACCGCACATCGCCCGACGTCGTCACTATCGGGTCGTCGGCGTTGGTCACAACTTCCGTTTCCGCCGGTGTGTCCGCAACGTCCTCGTCCTTGTGCGCCGCGATAGTCAGCTTCGCGGACGACATGTTGCTTCCCCTGGTGGGGGCGTATGTGAGCTCGACTGTACCCTCCCGCTCCGCCTTCCCGGAGACTTCGAGCCAGGTGTTCTTGGTCGCGATATTCACATAACCAGTGATGGTGAGTCCGTTCCATTCGCCCCCACCATACCCTGTGGACGTCACTCCGTCCCCGGTGAGGGTGAAGGCCCTGAAGACTATATCCCCTTCGTACCTCGGTTCGGTGAGCATATTGACGTTCGCGCTCAATTCCTTCCCGACGGGGACTTCAATCTTTTCTCTGTCGAAGCTGAGCTGGTATACGGCGTCATCCGCAAACACGGTGAACGGGACGCGCTTTTGGGATAGTGTGCCGCTTACGCCGTCGGCCAGGGCGACGTTCACGTAAAATGTTTTCTCGCCGCTGAAATTCGGCGTCCCGCTCAGGGTGATCCATCTATTGTCGCTTTCGATGTCTATGCCATCCAGCCCTTCGGCGTTTTCCACCGTGAGCCTGACCGGCGCTTCGATCGCGCCGGACCTCGCCAATACCGCCCTGCGGGTTGGAGTCACGGCGACGCCCTTTTGCCAGTATTCGTACACCCCGCCGCCTATCACGTTTGCATCGTACATCAGAGCATATACATCGCCCGTGGATATTTCGACGTTTATGGACGATGCGAGCTCCTCCCCGTCAGTGGTCACCCATACGACCTCATAACTGCCGCTGTCCGTCCCGCCGTCGATTTTGGGGACGCCGCTGAACGTCACCGTGGGTTCGATCGGACCCGGATTCGCCGTCAGCACAAGCCCTCCTAACGTCTCAATGGAGCTTTGCCTCTGTTTGGTTAGCGGATCGACTATCAATAGGTCTTTAATGGCCAGGTTCGGCGGGGTTGCCTTGAACGTCACCGAATCGTTCGCCGTCTTGTTGTTGGTGAACGTGAACGAGTCAAGTTCCGGACTCACGCTCCTGTCCGTTTTTTTTACGATGAGATTAAACGTCGCGATCTGCGCGTCGCTCGTTTTCGGGAATCCGACGACGCGGGCGTAGCCGTCATTGATGACGGAGGCGCCGGTGCCTAAGATGCTGAATGTTTCGCTCAGCTCACCGCTCACGCCCGACTCCGTGGTGCGAAATACGATCTGCGAGTTGTCCGCGTTTGGGGACACGGTCACCCCGTTAGAGAGCTGCCACGCATCGTTCTTTTTCGGCAGTGCTGTGTTCCCGGGCCCCCGCATGGAAATGCCGGCTACAGCCAAGCGCACCTGCCTGCTGCTGTCGTCGATGATCATGCTCGCGACGCCGCTGTCCTTGGCGGAAAAGCTGTAATCGGCCCCAGCATATATGGTGATGGGGTCGAGTTCGCGCGGCAGCACTATCACCGTCGGCCTGACCGTCAGCGTGACCTGTACTCCGGCTATGCGGCGGTCCGGACTGATGTCCTGTTTCGTTTCGGCGTACACCGGGTATATGACGAGCTTCTCCCCCCCGTAGCTGTCGAACTTGTTGTAAGCCGAAGGCGCCGCGCGAGAGAACGGGACGCTGTACTCGAACCCGCCGTTGCCGTCTGTCTTGATCGGGTCCTGAAGCGAGAGGTTTCCCGTACCCCACGGCTCAGTCGGTTCGCCTTGTACTCCCTCTACACCAAACCCCACGCTCTTGTTTGGCTCGAAACCTGAGCCGCTCAGTGTCAACCCGACACTTGGGCGCGACGTAGCCTGTGAGGAGGAGAGGTAGTACAGTTTCGTGCTCGCTTCCGTGACTCCCTGTCCCGTCGGGCTGATGACGCCGTTGTTGAACTGGCCGCTCGCCGGCGTGCCGCTGATCCACATGGACGGCGCGGCCGAGGCGGAGGATTGCGAGGCGAGCGCCACAACAAATGCTAACAAAAGAACGACGACCGGAGTTAAGATTAGTTTTATCTTCACTACATACAGCCCCCTTCAGTATACTTTATTTATTCTTTATTTTATTTCTCGAAGATTAATAACCATGATATCATAGGCGCGAGGCTTCCGCAATCAACTCTTAAGCTCGATAATCATAAGGGACTGACTTTAGCGGCATAAAGCGCCTGAGGACGCGCGCTTGATACATGGATGGCGTAACGGCTGATAAACGCCGGTGAACTATTGACTTTGTACTGGGTGGAAGATAAAATCAATTTAAATTCATTATATCGGCATGAGGGGAGTTATATAATGGACAGCGCGGAACTTCAGACTATGATGCTGCAAAAGATCCCGAATATGCCAAATAAGGCTAAGAGGGTTACGGAATATCTCCTCTCCAATATGCGGGAAGCGGCCTTCAAATCGATCGGAGAGGTCGCTGATGAACTCAGAGTTTCAAAGGCGCAGCTCGTGAGGGTTTCTCGCGTATTGGGTTTCAGCGGCTATTCTGAGTTGAAGGATTGTTTGCAGAAGGCCATTCTCGAACAGATAAACCCGGCCGCGATGCTGACGAAAGCTGTTGGCATGAAGAATGAACTCCCGCAGAAGATATTGCAGACCGAACACGTCAACATCGACGATACGTGGATGCAGGTGGACATGCAGAACGTGGAAGAGTTCTGCAGGATGGCGAGCGAGGCCAGATGCACGGCCTTTCTAGGTTGGGGCATATCGTCGCTTGTGATGGAGCTGGCTTACGCGCGTTTTTGCGTGATGGGGCTGCCGACCACGCTTATCAAGAGAGGGAGCATGTCGCTGGTCGAGCAGGCGAGGGCGCTGCCCGGCGGAAGCGTTCTCGTCGTGTGCGAGATGCCGAGCTACGCAGTCGACGTTACCGAGGCCGTATCGGACGCCAAGAACCACGGCGCGAAAGTGATAACGATATCAGACAGCGCCGCCGCTCCTATTTGCCGTTATTCCGACCTGTCGCTTTTCGTATCCGGCGCCAGCCCTACGTTTGGCAGCAGCATAGTCGGCCCGATTTTCCTGATTCACATTCTTACGTCGTCGCTGGTCGTCCACTTGGGCGACGCGGCGCGGGAAGCGCTGGAAAAACAGGCGGCTTACCTGCACGACGAGCGCTTCTACCACCCTATTTTCGGCCTGAAATACTGAATCGCGCGGAGGCAGCCAATATTGGGGCCGCCGCCCGCGCGTTTGCCGTTACGCCAAATGAGGTTGAATCGGACTCAATCGAAATCGACGAACTTTGCTTTGACTCCGTCGATCTTTGTAAGGTCGGCCGCGACCGCCTTGCACTCCTCTGGCGTGCAGGAGAGCTGCAGAACCACGGTGCCGCACGGAGAACAGACGCCTCCTTCGTGGTCGTGAAGCCCCAGTCTTGTCAATATCTTGCATCCTTGGGACGTAAGGACTTTCTGAATCTTGAGCGCGGTTTCTTCCCTGTCGCTGATACGCAGTACCAACAGAGTGTAGCCCATTTCGAACCCTCCCATTTGTACACAGAATGATAAAATGACGTTAACTTGTCCCTTATCTTAGTCATAGAGCGGCTTAAATGTAACGTGATTTTACAGTATATAAAATCATGCATATGGCGTACCCGCGCGCGTCAGGACTCCTCCAGTTCCCTGAGCCACGCGTCACATACGGCGTCGCTGGGCATTCTCCAATCCCCTCGCGGTGAGAGGCTGACAGAACCGATCTTCGGCCCGTCCGGCAGGCAGCTGCGCTTGAACTGGGACGCGAAGAAACGGCGGTAAAAGAGCCTCAGCCATTTCAGAATCTCCTCCGGCCCGTAAAGCCCATCAAAGGCATGGCTGCCAAGCGCCAGCACGTCTTTTGGCGCGCGTCCCCAACGGACGACGTGATAAAGGAAGAAATCGTGCAGCTCGTAAGGGCCTACGATGTTCTCCGTCCGCTGGCCGACGCCGCCGTCCGATGACGGTAGGAGCTCGGGGCTCACGGGCGTATCCAGTATATCCGTCAGCACCGCCGCGAGTTTTGGCGACGTGTCAGCGACGTACTTTACGATGTGGCGCACGAGTGTCTTCGGCACTCCGGCGTTCACCCCGTACATGCTCATGTGATCCCCGTTATACGTGGACCAGCCTATCGCCAGCTCCGACAAATCTCCGGTGCCAACGGCGATGCCCCCTAACTGGTTCGCCAGGTCCATGAGGACGAGCGTCCTCACCCTGGCCTGCGCGTTTTCGTAGACCGTGTCGCGAGCGTCTTCGCTATGCCCGATATCCCGCAGATGAGCCCTCACGGAATTTGTGATGTCGATCTCCCGGCACGAGATGCCCAGCGCGTCGCAGAGGGCGAGCGCGTTTTTCTTCGTCCGGCTCGTCGTGCCGAAACAGGGCATCGTGACGGCCGTCACGTCTGACGCCAGCCCGCCGGTCTTTGGCATGGCCCTTGCCGCGACGAGAAGCGCGAGAGCGCTGTCGAGGCCGCCGGATACGCCTACTACTGCGGTCTTGGCGCCCGTGTGCTCCAGCCTCTTTCCGAGTCCAGCCGTCTGCATGTCCAAGATCGTCTCGCACCTCGCCGCCCTCTCCCCTTCGTCGTCCGGAACGAAGGGACGCCGCTCGAAGCGCCTGCGCGCGTCAGCCAGCTTCGTATCGAGCGAAAAGGGGACAATCTCATACCCGGATCTGTCCGTTTGCCAGGTGTTGAATCGTCCGCGGTCG
This sequence comes from Synergistaceae bacterium, assembly GCA_031269875.1. Taxonomy (GTDB): domain Bacteria; phylum Synergistota; class Synergistia; order Synergistales; family Synergistaceae; genus JAIRNC01. The sequence continues at coordinate 11,208 of JAISYM010000092.1, read as the reverse complement.
TGCTTGAGCGCGCGCAGGTCAATTTCAGCCTCCGCCCACCCGTTTCCGAATGAGGGAGACTCCGCGAGTGTCCGTCCGTTCTCGCAGACGAGGTTGTTCGCCCCAAATACCATATCCGTGCTGCTCTCCCCCTGGCCCGCGTTCGCGTAGATATAGCCGCACACGAGCCGCCCGGAGTGAGCGGCCGCGAGGTTTTTCCTGTAGCCCTCCTTACCGATCACATCATCGCTGGCGGAGAGATTCGCGATCACCACAGCGCCGGCCATCGCGTGATATGAGCTTGGAGGTATTGGAACCCACAAGTCCTCGCACAGCTCCACCCCTATCCGCAGATCGGGCTCCTGTTCATTTTGGAAGAGGATTTTTACGCCCATTGGAACTTCCGCGCCGCAAACCGTCACCCTCCTGGTCTCAGGAAGGGCCGGAGAAAAATGCCGCATCTCGTAAAATTCACCGTAGTTGGGAAGATACGTCTTGGGGACAATGCCCAGGAGCCGGCCACAGCAAAAGACCGCCGCGACATTGAACAGCTTCCCCTCATACGCGAGCGGCAGCCCCGCCGCCGTAAGCACCGGAAGATCAGCGCTCTTTTCTATCAGTTCCGACAGCGCTTCCAGCGCGCCTTCAAGGAGCGTTTCCTGACCGAAAAGGTCGCCGCACGTATAGCCGGTCAGACACAGCTCCGGCAGACAGAGAACCTTGACCCCCTCATCGCGGGCCTTCCCGATAATATCCAGAATCCGCTCCGCGTTGTACTTGCAATCGGCCACCCGAATGACCGGCGACGCGGCGGCGACCCGTACAAATCCATTGAGAGCGTTACCCATACTTATGACCACCCCTTTCTGCGAAAGACACAAACCGTCGTCTCACCGTTCTTTGGGAAGATACTTTCGCAGCTTTTTCACAGCTTCGTCAAAGTCGATAGGCTTCCCAAGATGGTCGTTCATTCCTGACGCGAGACACTTCTCGACGTCAGCGCGGAACACGTTGGCGGTCATCGCCACGATTGGAATCTCGCGCGCCTCCGGAATGTCCAGCGAGCGTATGCGCTTCGTTGCCTCATAGCCATCCATTTCAGGCATCTGGACATCCATGAGGATCAGGTCGTACTTGCCGGGCGATTCGCTGAACATCCGAACCGCCTCCGCTCCGTTTTCCGCGCAGTCGAAAGCGGCCCCTGTCGGCTCAAAGAGCGTCAGCACGATCTCCCTGTTGATCTCTATGTCCTCCGCCAGGAGTACGCTGTATCCCGCGAAATTTTCCGACTCCTCCGCGATTTCGGCGTCACACGCCAGATTCTCGACGCCAAGACACTCGTTGATGCAGTCCGCGATCGCCGAGGGAAAGAGCGGCTTTGGGAGGAACTTGTCGACGCCGGCGCTCTTCGCCTCGTCCGCTATAGTACCCCACTCCACGGCGGAGATCATTATGATCACGCACCTCACCTCGCTTTGCCGCTTTATCCTGCGAGTGAGCTCTATGCCGTCGATATCCGGCATCTTCCAATCGATGAAATACAGATCGTAAGGCCCGTCGCCGCAAAGCAGTTCCAACGCCTCCCCGCCGTTGCGCGCTAATGAGCAGTTCAACTCGAACCGCTTCATTATTTCGCTGAAGTACTCCAACACGTCGGGATCGTCATCCACCGCCATCACCCTCAAATTATCACGGTCCAAGCATGGGTTCAAGAATCTCTTGCGCTCGCTGTCCCCCCGGCACTTGACCTGTACCGTGAACGCGAACGTCGAGCCCTTGCCGTATTCCGTCTCGATCCATATACTGCCGCCCATCATCTCCACGATGCGCTTGGATATAGCGAGCCCCAGTCCCGTCCCCCCGAACTTGCGGGACGTGGTGTTGTCCGCCTGCTCGAACGACTTGAACAGCCTCTTTCGCTGCTCCTCGCTTATGCCTATCCCGTTGTCGGTCACCTCGATCTGTATGACACAGACGCCCTTTTTGTTCTCCTTCAGGCTCGCGTCCAGGCGTATGCTGCCCCCGTCCGGGGTGAACTTGACGGAGTTCGAGAGGAGGTTCGTTATGACCTGGGCGATTCGCTGGTCGTCGCCCACGAGCGTGCGGGGTATACTCTCGTCGATGCGCACCTTGAAGTCCTGGTGTTTTTCGTCGACGCGGAAGTTGATCACGTTCACAACCTTTTGCAGCATCTTCTCGAAATCGAAGTTTACGGGTGAAAGGTCAAATTTGTTGGCTTCTATTTTGGACATATCGAGTATGTCGTTTATCACGCCCAGCAGATGCGCGGAGGCGTCGCTGATCTTGTCCAGACAGTAATCCTTTCTGGAGGGGTCCGCCGCCGATTTTCCTATGGACGTCATGCCGATGATGGCGTTCATAGGAGTCCGCATCTCGTGGCTCATCTGCGCCAGAAAGTCGCTCTTAGCGCTGTTGGCCGCGTCGGCCTTTTTCTTCTCCTCATGGTACATGCTGCTCAGGGTTTTGATGACGAACCCTATGAACAAGCCGCTGATGATGAACGACTGTATGCTGTCCACGTACCGCTGAAACGAGTTGAGAGGCTGTACGACATTCGGATAGTATTGATTCACCAAGTAACATGACACGGCGATGATCGTATTGGTCAAGGCCAGGACAACGCAGGTCCGCCCGTTCGACAGCAGGAAGATGATGACGGTGCAGAGGACAAAATACGCCGACATACCGCTGTCGATGCCGCCGTTCGTCAGAAATATCAGGGGGAAAAATATATCGCATATAGCGATAAGCGTGACCCATGTACCCTGTTTGTACAGATTGAAACGGTTGCTCACGTAAAGGAGCAGCACGATAGATATGGACATAGAGTACATGGCCGTCATCGTTATGAAAGAAGAACGCTCGACAATTCTCGCGAACGTGGCCGCGACAACCGCCAACAGGCCAAACGAGCAAACCATATTGAGGACCCTCGCCTCGAACGGCAGCTCCTCTGAGAAGATATATTTTTTATAGAGCTCGCTTAAAAAAGACATCTGCGCTTCCTCATGGCGTTTTCATTATACATTATTTAAGAAAATGTCTATTGATTCGCCCGAACTACATTTTGATGTTTAAACAAACAGGCATCGAGAGGGTATTTCAGCGATTTTTCGCGGCGCGTTCGAGATATTCTTTTATCTTGCTGACGCTGCCGGCGTTCCTGACGATTTCCGCGACACGGTCATAACCCAGCAGGGGAACATACGACGCCGCGAAAGCGCAGGACGACTCCAGCAATTGCAAGCACCTCTCCCTGTTGGCGGACAGGATATTCACGCATTTTTCCTCAAAGAGCGTTACAGCGCGTTCGAGCAGCGATATGTTTTCGAGGAGGGTATCCGCGATGAGGGGCAAAAAGGCGTTAAGCTCAAATTCGCCGTGCGACGCGGCCGCCGATATCGCCACATCCCCGGCCATGACCTTCATCGCAGCCTGCATGACCATCTCCGGTATCACCGGATTCACCTTGCCGGGCATTATTGTGCTTCCAGCCTGGAGCTCCGGCAGGCTTATTTCTCCAAAACCGCCGTGAGGCCCCGAGTTCATCAGGCGAAGGTCGTTAGCTGTCTTCATAAGATTTACGGCAAGCGCTTTGAGTAGTCCCGATGTCTCCACAAACACGTCGTTGTTCTGGGTGATGTCCATCGGATACTCGGCCGCCGCCAACCCTATGCCGGTTATCAGGCGAAGCTCCTCTATAACGCCGAACCGGTATTTCCGCGTCATGCGATCGGGAACGCCGACCGCCGTCCCTCCGATATTTACCTGTCTGAGACGCTCCTCCGCCTTGTAAAGACGCCAGCGATCCCTCGCCGCGGCCTGCGCCCACGCGCCAAACTCCCCTCCCAGCGTGACGGGAACCGCGTCCATCAGTTCGGTCCGTCCCAGCTTTGGGATATCGTCAAACTCGTTCTCCCTCAGTTGAAGCGCCTTTTGCAGGCTCGCGCATCGCTCCGAGAGAAGTCTCAAAAGCTCTATCGCGGCTATCCTGAGCGCCGTAGGATAGACGTCGTTCGTTGACTGTCCGCGATTTACGTCGTCCAAGGGATGTATGAAGCCGTATTCCCCAGGCTGTTTTCCCATAACGCGGAGGGCAATGTTGGCCAAGACCTCGTTCACGTTCATGTTCGTGGACGTCCCGGCCCCGCCTTGAAGCGCGTCGGTCACGAACATCCTGCCGGATTCGTCCATTCCGCTCGCGAGCGCGATATCACACGCTTCCGCTATCGCGCCGTAGACGCCGGGCGCGCCCGCGCCGAGTTTTTGATGCGTAAGCGCCGCCGCTTTTTTTACCTTGATGATGGCGCGAATCAAGCATAGGTTGACCGGTCTGCGCGACAGGTCAAAATTATCCACAGCCCTCGCGGTAGCAATGCCGTAAAGGGCGTCGTCAGGCAGATACAGCTCACCCAGAGAGTCCCGCTCCGCGCGCAACCCTAATCCTCCAACTCCGCTTGGAGATGCGGAAAGACGGAGAGGCTTCGTTTGAGGATGCCCTGCGTATACGCGATGAGGACGCCGAAGTTCGTTATCGGCACGCCCTGCCTTTGCGCGGCGCGCTGGCGGTATCTCATCTCGCGGTCGTTCAGCATACAACCGCCGCAGTGTACGATGAGCTTATAACCCGCTCCGGCAAGATTTTCCGGAAAACCGCCGCCGGAGGTAAATTCGAACTCGGGGCTTGCGCCTGTGTACGATCTTATCCAGCGGGGCAATTTCACCGTCCCGATGTCATCGCACTGACGATGATGCGTACAACCTTCGGAGATGAGAATTTTATCCCCGTCCTTCACGTCATCGAGCGCCCTCACTCCTCTGACCGACGCGTCGAGCAGACCTTTGTAACGGGCCATCAGGATTGAAAACGAGGTAAGCGGGATTTCGGGCGGGACGTCCGCCGCGGCCTTGGCAAAGACCTGACTGTCTGTAATCACGAGCCGAGGAGGTTTTTTGAGGTTTTCTAGCGTCTCGCGCAGTTCAAACTCCTTCACGACGACCGCGGCGGCGTCGGCCTCCAGTATGTCCCGGATCGTTTGCTGCTGAGGCAGGATGAGACGGCCCTTCGGCGCGGCCTTGTCTATCGGGGTAACCAGCACGACTAAATCCGCCGGGAAGATCAGATCCCCCACGATGCGAAGTTTCCCCTCTTCCGATTCCACGAGCGACGCTATCCTTTCCTTCAAAGCGCCTATGTTCTCGCCGGTTGCCGCGCTCACGTATATCTCGTCCGCCAGCGGCGCGGCGCGGGACGCGAGAAGGTCGCACTTGTTCAAAGCGACGAGGAACCTCACGTTATGCTCCATAAAGAGCCCGATCAGCTCGCGGTCGGAATCGGACTTCCCCTCCGTGGCGTCCACGACGAGTAAGGCCGCGTCGGTTTGGCGCAGTACGCCCAGGGTTTTCTCCACTCTCTTTGAGCCCAATTCGCCGTCGTCGTCAAACCCTGGCGTGTCTATCAGCAGAACCGGCCCTATCGGAAGCAGCTCCATAGATTTGCGCACCGGGTCCGTCGTCGTTCCCTTTACCGGGGACACCACCGCCAGCGGCTGACCGGTGACGGCGTTCAGCAGGCTCGATTTACCGGCGTTGCGGCGTCCGAAAATCCCTATGTGAACCCGTTCGGACGAAGGCGTATCATTCAAACTCGCATTGCTCACATCGCTCACCTTAATTCCCGCGTTTCCTTATTTAAAGCTTTTACGAGTCTAGCACAAAAAACTAGGGCGCGTCACGTGAGTATGTGCTAGAATGCGCACAATTTTGGCAACCGGGATTGATCGGCCGAATCGGCCCAAACGCCGTCAGACCGCGTCAGATTTAAAGGAGGATTCAGTTATGAACAGCTTTATCGTTACGATAGCGCGCGAGTACGGATCAGGAGGCCGCCTTATCGGTCAGAAACTGGCCAGTGATCTGGGCGTCTCTTTTTACGACAAGGAGATAATAGCCCTCGCATCCAAGGAGTGCGGGCTCCACGAGGATTTCATCCGGACAATAGAGCAGAAAAAGGCTTCCGGCTTCTTCTACAACCTGTTCATGCACAGCCAGGAGCTTCCCATTCCCGAACAGGTTTTTCTCGCTCAGTCGAACGTGATAAAATCCCTCGCGGAAAAGGGGTCCTGCGTCATTATCGGCAGATGCGCGGATTATGTATTGGCGGACATGAAAAACTGCATACGCGTATTCGTTTACGCTCCGATCGAGACGCGGATCAAAAATGTGAGGGACGAATATCACGAGGGAGAGGGCGACTTGGAAGATTACATACGCAGACAGGACAAGGGAAGAGCGTCTTACTACAACTTCTTCACCGATCAAAAGTGGGGCAGGGCTCAAAATTACGACCTCTGCGTCAACAGTTGCATCGGAATAGACGCGTCCGTCCGCATAATAAAAAACTACATCGGCGAATTTACCGGGGGCGGAGATCTGTCCAACTGATGGAAAATCACTCCGCCGCTCCGCGCGAAAACAAAATGGGCGTCATGCCGGTTCACAGGCTGCTGCTCGATATGTCCATCCCCATGATAATCTCGATGTTGGTACAGGCGCTGTATAACGTAGTGGACAGCGTCTTCGTCGCAAGGATAAACGAACAGGCGCTCACGGCCGTCTCACTCGCCTTCCCTATACAGACCCTAATGATCGGTGTGGGCGTCGGGACCGGCGTCGGGGTGAACGCCCTCTTGTCAAAGAGCCTCGGCGAGAAAAAATTAGATATCGTGAACAGATCGGCGCTAAACGGCGTATTCCTCGCGTGGATAAGCTGCGCGGCGTTCATGGCGTTCGGTTTTTTGGCCTCCGAGGCATTTTTTGCCGCGCAGACCGATAACCGCGAGATCGCTCAACACGGATATGAGTATCTCCGGGTCATCTGCGCCCTGTCACTAGGCATGTTTAACCAGATCATGCTCGAACGGCTCCTCATCTCCACCGGCAAGACGTTTTACTCCATGATCTCCCAGAGTGTTGGCGCCGTTACCAATATAATCCTCGACCCCATCATGATATTCGGCCTTCTTGGATGCCCCAGGATGGGCGTGACGGGCGCGGCTGCCGCCACCGTAATAGGTCAGACAGTCGGCGCGCTTCTGGCCCTCTACTTTAACATACGCTATAACCGCGAAATACATTTATCGTTAACGGGCTTCAGGCCCAGCTTGGGGATAATACGAAGGATATACGCCGTGGGCCTTCCGTCGATACTGATGGCCTCGCTCGGTTCGCTAATGACCTATGGGATGAACAGGCTCCTGATCTCCTTCACATCTACTGCCGTAGCCGTCTTTGGCGTGTACTTCAAGCTCCAGGGCTTCATATTCATGCCGATATTCGGCCTCAACAACGGCATGGTGCCAATCATCGCCTATAATTACGGCGCGAGGAAGAGGGAGCGCGTCATCGGGACGATAAAGCTCAGCGTCGCGTATGCCGTCGGTATCATGCTGCTCGGCGCGGCGGTATTCAATATATTTCCCGGCGCGCTTTTGTCTCAGTTCAACGCCACTCAGGACTTGCTCGCGATCGGCATTCCGGCGCTCCGCATCATCAGCGCGCACTTTTTGTTCGCCGGATTCTGCATCGTGTCTCTTTCCGTCTTTCAGGCCCTTGGAAACGGCATGGAGAGCCTTATCGTGGCCGTATCCAGACAGTGGCTGCTCCTCATGCCCATAGCCTGGCTCCTCTCCCTTTCCGGCAATGTAAACGCGATATGGTGGACGTTCCCGATAACGGAGATAGTGACGCTGGCACTCTGCGCGTTTTTCCTGAAGCGAATTTACGACAGGAAAATAAAGATAATGTGACTACCCAATTGTCTCATAATGATGAACCCGAGATGACGGGCCGGCGACTCACTCCGCGAATCGGATCGCTCATACACCTCTGTCCTGAGCTGATTCGCTCGCCCGACATCCATGTCGGGCGCCGATTCGCTGCGTTCGTTCGTCGGTCCGTCATCTCTTTACCTGAGACAATTGGATAGTCATAAAAGATAATGTGACCACGATGTCGCCGGAAAGATGCGGGGAAATCGCCGCGGGGGCGTATCCTTATCCGTTTAGTGACAAATCATCTTTTTTTCCGCAAGAGGGACTTGATCGCAAACGCGCTGTAAACCGCCGCGAAAGCGTAGAGGCCCGCGCCTGTGTCGCATCCGCCGCCCCCGCCGCCTGAACCGGGGATGACTATCTCCTCGGAATACTTGACGGTGGCAAATTCAGGTGACGACACCTTGACGAAGTAATGCCCCGCCGGGACCTTTTCGAAGGTCGCCTCCGCCCTCCCGGAAATCGTGTAAGTCAAGCGATCCGGCTTCATTCCGCTTATCTTGACGGGGTCGCCGAACGCGTCGCAGAGATTGAAATAGATCAGAGTCGTGTCAGTGGAGTATGATCCGTCGCTGCGGGATACGCGCGCGATTGGTTTTATGGTGCCGGCGCTCAAATCCACGATCACGTCCTCAAAATGTACGCGATAACTGCCGGAATCAGGCTGATTGACCACACCGTCGGAGTCCGTCTGCGAGGCTGACAGCCCGGCGCTTCCGTCCGCGTCACCGGTGCCGTAAATCGCGATCTTGTAGCTCCTGCCGGGGACCAGCGCGTACGCCGCGCCATTTTCGTCCTTCAGCTTATTCAAGTCTATCTGGAAGCTGGCTTTAGTGCGAGACGCGTTGTACTTAACCCCTTCAGCCGCGAAAATGGCGTTTCGCAGAGGGTCGTTCGCGGAAGAGCTTGAGTCGATGAAGCTGTACTTGAATCCGACCGCCGAGGCAAAGGGCTTGCTGCCTGCTTTGCCGGCAACCACGACGTTTATGATTTCGCTCTGCTGTGAGCTCTCGAAGACTGTCACGTCAAGGACATTCGTGTACGCGGTTTCATCCTTCGTGAGCCGCGCGTAGATATTATCGCTGTCGACAAATGTTTCCACGTCGTAATAATATTGAGAAAAAGAGTCGGGAACCTTGGCCTCCACAGTAACGTCCCTTGCGGCAAGGCCATGCGACGGGATATTCAGGAGTTTTACGTAATACTGATCCTCATCCGCGTCAGTTGGCCTGTATAGGCCGTCAAGATTTGCCGTGATTATAAACGGGCTTGACTGAATCTCTGTCTTGTTGATTTCCGCCAGGCTCAACGCGGCGGTTCCCGTGCCATAAGACGTAACGGACGCCTCCGCCCTGACGGCCGGTACGCGCACTGTCGCGCCAGAATGAGGTTTGAGCGTGATATTGGTCAGCAGATTCACGTTTGACGCAAGGGTGGCATCGGCGCTTACCTCGATGGTCTGGGTGTATACAGGCGCGGCATCAAGTTCCAACGTGCCAGTGTTGACGAGCATCCCGCCTGTATTATCCGTCACGCCGGAAATATCGAGCGTTCCCAGGCCGTTCTTTATCAATTTTATGTCTTTAGCGGTTCCAGTTGTGTATTTGTCTGTTTCTTGGAGCCGGTTGACCTTGATAATGTTGGATGGGTTCGTGCCAGTGTCAAACGTAACGCTATCCGCCGTTTTGCCGTCTGGGTCATATCTCGTCATTTTGAGAGTCACACCGCTCAAGTCAAGCGTGCCGCCATCCATGATGCCAAACACAGAACCGCCGGCCAGAGTGACCTCGCTGCCTCCAAGCGCTCCCGGACTTGCGACGTTCAGTCTGCCGCTCTGAAGAAACGTGTATGTATAGCTGTTCGAATTGCCGCTGAGATTCGTAGTACCCCCGCCGAAGAGGCGCAGCGAACTTTTCGAGGAGCCTTTGCTCATCACGCTTTTTCCAGGCACCGGAGTGATATTGAGAGTCTGCCCCTCATCGACGAATATGGCTCCGCCCGCATCGTTTTTAGTGGCAATGTTAAGTGACTGCTGAGCATAATCTCCCAGTGTTAGATTCTGAGTCAGGTATACTATTTTGATGCCCAGAGTCAGACCTTCTTTCGGTATATAGTGGGTGCTTTCCGAAAGATCCACGTCAACAGTGTCGCTGTTGAGCACTCCAGCCGTTATCCCCGCCCAAGCCGCTCCCGATATGGCGATGATGGCAGCTATCGCCGCGAACAGTAAAAACCTCTTTCTCACTTTAATCATTCCGATCATTCCTCCTGACTTTCTTTGTTTTAGAAGTCATACTTCCGCCACACGGTATATTATTGCATACTTTTTGTTTTTTGACAATAAAATAATTATTTCTTGGTTGCGCCACGGACGCCATTGCATAGGTCATATTATATCCGCTGGAGCGCTGAGCGGCGAGAAAGTTTTCTGATATAATGCTCTGTGCCGGCGCTTTTCGCGCAAAGGCATAAAAATCTTTAAGTGGAGGGAATTTTAGAATGAAATTTTTTCACACGATACTGTTTGCTTTTCTCTGCGCGAGCCTCGTCCTGTCGCAAGGTTTCAGCGTGTCCGGGGCATACGCGGCCGACAAGCAGGCCAAACAGCCAAAGCGGCCCGTCGCTGCTTTTGAAACGACGATGGGCAATTTCAAGATCGAACTATTTTACGATCTTGCCCCAAAGACGTGCCGCAATTTTATGGACTTGGCGGAGAAAAAGTATTACGACGGGATTATCTTTCACAGGGTCATCGACGGTTTCATGATCCAGGGCGGCGATCCGACCGGCACGGGCTCGGGCGGGCCAGGTTACACGATTCCCGATGAATTCGGCCCAGGGCTCAAGCACGACACGCCCGGAATTCTCTCTATGGCGAACGCCGGACCGGACACGGGCGGTTCTCAGTTCTTCATCACCCTGGTACCAACCCCTTGGCTCGACGGCAAACACGCGATCTTCGGAAAGGTAACCGAGGGGATGGACGTAGTCGAGGCAATAGGCAAGACAAAGACCGGCGCCGCGGACAGACCGGTAACGCAGGTCGTAATCAACAAGCTCTATATCTCGGGAGACCCGGAGAAGAAGAACAAGAAGTAACGCGATAATTACGACGGCAATCTGAAGCGGGGGGATTTTTTCCGGTCACCGTTGCGAAGCGGTGTAACCGGAAAAAATTCCCCCCTTTCCGCATTTCGATATTTTTATATGACTATCCAATTGTTTCATAATAATGAACCCGAGATGACGGGCCGGCGACTCACTCCGCGAATCGGATCGCTCATACACCTCTGTCCTGAGCTGATTCGCTCGCCCGACATCCATGTCGGCCGCCGATTCGCTGCGTTCGTTCGTCGGTCCGTCATCTCTTTCCTGA
>JAISYM010000126.1 GCA_031269875.1 Synergistaceae bacterium | reverse complement strand
CATAAACAGCGTTCCGAGGCTCTCGCTATGCGACAAAACGCCATACGAAATGTTTTGTTTCCTGCACGGCGCAAAAGCCGCTCATCTCCTCAACATAGCCTCGGTTCCGCGCGATGAGGCAGTATTGAAACCGTTCCTGATCTTCAGGAAGAACAAACAGGTTCAGCGGATTATGAAGATGCAAGACTGAATTCTGTCCTCGCCTATAGGTTTGTTTCCTGCTCTCAGCTTGTGGAAGTTAATCTTGCAATTTCAAAAAAACAGCTTTCGCAGGTCAAATTTGTCGTGCTTTTTTTTCGGATGCCGGTATGAAAAACGCAAAAAAATAATGCTATTTATATGCTTTCCTCTCCTCTTAACCACAGATTATATCCCCCTTTCTGGAACTTAGTCCTGCATTCTAGCGAACCGAGCATCCTGCGGAACTTACTTTTGCAATTCACCAAAATTTTTACCTTCCGGTTATTCTGGTTATTACCGCGACGGACTCCACATGGGCGGTTTGGGGAAACATGTCGAAGGCTTCCAGGCTTTCGAGCTCGTAAGCGACACCGGCTGAAGGGCTGATAATGCGGGAGAGGTCACGGGCTAGGGTTGCCGGGTTGCAGGACACGTATACGATTTTTTGCGGCGCGATTTTTTTAACGCCCTCTATCACGCGCTCGTCACAACCTGTACGCGGCGGATCCAACACGACAGAGTCGTAAGCGCCAGGTATGGCGACATCGTCCCTTTCCATGAAATTTTCCGCAGAATCTTCGTGGGACTCGACGTTTTCAATGCCGTTAGACGTCATATTCTCTTTCATCTGGCGACAGGCCTGCCGCCACTCCTCAACCGCGTCCACTTTACCGGCGACGCCCGCAAGATACGCTGTCAGCCCGCCCACTCCGCTGTAAAGCTCCAGCAGTCTCTCCGGAGTCTTTCCTTTGGCCGCCGCGTCCCTTACATACCGGAAGACGCTCTCGGCCTGACGCGGATTGACTTGAAAAAAGGCGGAAATATCCGTGCGGAACCTATAGCCGTCCAGCGCCTGATCTATGAATCTCTTACCGCAGAGGGGCTTAAAAACAGGGCCCCAGATAAAATTGCCGCCGCCGGATTTTATGTTCAGCACCGCTCCAACCAGAGCGCTGTCTTTGCTGTCTTTGCCGCATATCCGCTGTTCCGTATTCTTTAATTTTCCAAATTCCCTCGCTGACAGCTCCCGCGCGGTTACGACACCGGTTAAGACCCCGCTGGACGCGTCCGGGGCGTCCGAAATGCCCGATCGCAACACGATATGCCTGATATCACCCGTCTTTTTACGCTCGTCCCACCCGGTAAACCCGGACTCAGCGATCGCTTCTATAGTAAGTTTCGCGGCGCGTTCTATAGATGGTTCGAGGACCGCGCACTCGCGGAACGGGACAACCCTGTGAGACATTCGCTCGTAGTATCCGCATATAAGGGATTTGCCTTTTGAGGCGGCCTGCACGGGAAGGGCCGTCTTATTCCTGTAAGCCCACTCAGAAGGCGAGGGAAGGCAGTTTACGGCCCTCGGCGGTTCTATCTTGCCGATCCGCCGAAGGGCGTCAGTCAATATGGTTCTCTTTATCCCGAGCTGCGCTTCGTATGAAGCGTGCTGGAGCTGACAGCCGCCGCACCTGTCGTATGACGGACACCTGGGCGTCACCCTGTCCTTCGAGGGCGTCAGAATATCGACGACCGAACAAGCCGCGTATTTTTTGCTCGTCCTCGCGACGCGACAGACAACCCTCTCTCCGGGCAGAACACCCGGGACGAAGAGGACGAAGCCGTCCTCACCGACGCGAGCGACGCCCTCGCCCTCGCTGTTGACCGACGCGATGTCGGCTGTTACGATATCTCCTTGATTCATCGCAGTTAAAATAAGTTTGGGGCCTCATGCCAGCTTGCACAAGGCCCCAAAAATTATTTTTTCTCCTTCATCAGCTTGTAGCCTTCGTCGAAGGCTTTGCAATTCAGTTCTTCCGTACCTTTCGGAACGCTCGCGATAATCGTGTTCCTTATGGACTCGGGCTTGACGTGCCCCTCGACTTCAAGAACTCTCGCGACGGTTCCCAGCGCGACCATGTTCGTCACGATCTCCCTGCCTATCACGTCCCTCGCGGTCTTCACGATGGGCAGGCGGTATATCTCGGCGTCTATCTCCGGCGCCTTATCTACGAAGTAGTCGTCCAGAATGACGATGCCGCCCTTCTGCGTGTCCGACGCGTACTCGTCGCACGCCTTCTGGGTGAGAATGACCTGGAGGTGAGGCGACGCGGCCTTCGGGTAGTCTATTTCACCGCGAGCTAAAACGACTTCGGACTTCGACGCGCCGCCGCGCGCCTCCGGCCCGTAAGCCTGTGTCTGAACGGAGTTGATGCCCTCCTCCATAAGCGCCGCGGCCTGTCCTATAATGACAGCCGCCAGAATGACGCCCTGGCCGCCGGAACCGGCGACGCGTATCTCATAACGATCGCTCACAGCCGTCACCCCCTCGCCTTTTCGATGACGCTCTTGTATCTGTCGGTATACTCGATACCTTCAGCATGGTGAAGCTCTCCTATTACGATCTTGCCGCGCAGATCCTCCGGAGACATCGCGTCCGCCTTGGCCTTCAGGACGCTCGAGTCCTTGAAGTAGTTGAAGTTATCCATCGGCTTCCCGCGCTTATTCTTGCGGCCAAACTGCGTATGACAGTGTGTCATAACCTCTATGACCGAAAAGCCGTTGTGCTCTATACCCTTTTTGATGAGGGATTCGCACATCTGCGGCTGCGCTATTGTAGCTCTCGCTACGAATGTCGCGCCGGCGCCGATTGCCAGCTTGCATAGGTCGAACGCAGGATCGACGGCGCCGTACGGAGCGGTCGACGCGAACGCGCCCTCCGG
>JAISYM010000129.1 GCA_031269875.1 Synergistaceae bacterium | reverse complement strand
ACACTTGCCAAAAAAACCACCTCCAGCAGTAAATTTGAGCGATAATTTTGGCATTGTCGCGAAAGAATGTCAAGTTTGATCTTTGGGATTAATGACTATCCAATTGTCTCATAATGATGAACCCGAGATGACGGGCCGGTGACTCACTCCGCGAATCGGATCGCTCATACACCTCTGTCCTGAGCTGATTCGCTCGCCCGACATCCATGTCGGCCGCCGATTCGCTGCGTTCGTTCGTCGGTCCGTCATCTCTTTCCCGATACAATTGCATAGTCATATTTCTTTATCGTAATCGACGAAGTTGAACCGATACTTTTAATTCCCGGGGAATACATCCCCTCAGCATAAATTGGCGGGAGAACGAATTGGCCGACTGTGACCGCCCGCATCGAAAATGTCCACGTGTAACTCTTCGAGACACTCTCAAGAAAGATCAGCAGCCTGTCGTCCCTGATTTCATGGTGCGTTCCGGGAACAACTCCATGCTGTGCATAATCATAATATTGATCCGAATCCATCAGCAGCGGGTTCTCTATTTCAAGGCCACCCGCGAGCGGTAGTGAAATAGCGATATTCCTGACTTCTCCAGAAAATGCCTCCACTGTAATCTTGCCCTGTATGCGTTCGCCCTGCGTGAGGCTTGGAGGATCGGTAAGCGGAGTCCCATCGGAAGAAATGTATTGGACACGAACACGCATGCCGGCATCCTCTTGCTGAGGTTCTTTTAATGGCACGCCGTCGGCGACCAAGGAGATGTATCCATTCCCCGTCCCGCTGTTTTTAACAGTCAGATCTTTTATACCTTCATCTATGACTGTGCTTATTGTTTTGTCATGGCTCGTAACTGCCAAAGGATCGCTGCCCTGTGCGAATAGTTCGAGAATCGCCGTGCCGGAAGTGTAATTATGAGCGTAAAAATCAGCCAGCGCGGGGAGGGCAAATCCTAATTCCTGCGTCGTGAGATATTTATTCCCTTTAATGGATTCGAGCAGTCGAAAGGCCGCGTTTACCGCATTCGGCGACGCCGGGTCCAGCTCATTCCAAGCCAGAAGGCAGAGCGCCAGGTTTCTTGTGCTAGAATCGAAATTGAGTTTTTCCTCCTCAGGCTTATTTTGCGGTGTTATAGCGGGCAGCCCGTCACCCAAAATCGACCTGGCGGCGTCTTTCTCACCGGCACGCGCGAAGGCGGCGGCGAGGAAGTAACGGCCATACACCGGAATAGAAGAAATATTGTCTTTGAGGTAAGACATCCAAGCGAGAGGAGGTGTGTTGTCTTTGAGGGAAATTACATAGGATGCGTATGCCATTTGGCCGAGAGACGACCCGTATTGTATTTCCGTATCCCCTTCCGGGGCAGATGAAATCATCTGTCTCAAATTGTTCAACGCCGAGGAGAGTGTCTGCTCAGCTACGGGTACCCCGCGCTTTTCACAGGCGAGCAAAAAGTGTGTGGCGTAAATACTGGCCCACTTGGATTCACCCGTCCCTGGCCACATCGAGAACGATCCATAGTAACTCTGCAAAGATTGAATGAGCGCTATGCGCTTCGCAAGCCCCGCGGCAAGCTGAGAGCGGGTTGCCAGATTTGGGTCTATTGCGCTGACCAGATCCGGCAGAGATAAAAGCGCCCATCCGGATGACGTGGTCTGTTCGAGGCATCCGTATGGATAATAGATCAGAAAGTCGAGTGCCTCAGCTATTCCGATTTCCGGTAAACCGGACATGGTAACATTCGCTCGCCGCGTACCGGGCATCCAGTCGCCGGGGAGCTGTATTTTTTGGGAGACGTTTGGTTTTACGATTTCCATGCCGCCTTCGGTAATCCTTGGAAATGGCGGACGCACGGGTATTTCCGTCAGCGTTTCGGTCGTTCCCCCGGCATATCGTGCCGTCACGGAAATCTTCGATACGCCGAACTCATCCTCGGCTTCCAGTAAAAGCGGGATAACAAATACTTTATCCATTTCAGGCAGCGATATACTCGCCGCCATGCCCTTTCTCACGTCCGGCGAAGCCGTTCGCGCCCCAGCGATAGCGAGAGGCCCGACGATCTTTACGTCCAAGTCAACGTCGAGCGGCACGCCCGATTTATTAAAGAGCATTATCTGGGATTCAAATGAATCCCCAGGCGCAACGACACGAGGCAGAGACAGTTCCACAACGACGCTGTCCGATATGGTGAAAAATTTCTCCTCCGCTCCATAGGCCTTCTCAGTCGCCCCCACCACCATCAAGCGTGCCTTTCCTGAAAACTCTGGGAGAATAAATGAAAATTTAGCATTCCCATTGTTATCTGTAGCAACTCTCTTATATAGCGTCAAAACTTCAAATCTCTTGGCCCGCACAGGCGAAAGATTCGCCTTGTTCATGGCCTCCTCGGCAGGACTTCCGCCGCCTGGCTTCAGGAGCTTCAGGGTATCCCGAAGGATGGGAATGAGTTGATCATAAACGTCATACACAAACATATTCAGCGCTCGCCGTTTCGTGAAGTAGAGAAATGGATTCGGCGTCTCGAACCTGGTTAAACCAAGCACCCCATCGTCCACTAACATAAGCGTGACTTCACCCTTTACCGCCTTGCCGGCGCTGTCGGTCAACCGGAGGGTAAAGTCGTTTTCGGCCTTAGGTTTGAGTTTTGCGGGCGCGGTTATGTCGATGCTCAACGCGTACTTTGCCATAGAAATATAGAGCGGCACGGCTGAAAAAGCGCGATGCGCGCTCCAGGATTCTTCGCGGGAAGCGGCCGGACGGACGAGGTGAGCCGTCACCCATGAATTCGGCGCCATTTCTTCCGTGACATCCCAGGTAAACTCCGCTTCCCTTCCATTTGTGACAGCGACTTCATGATAGAGAGTCTTGTATGTCTCGACGGAGAGGAGTACCGTTCCGTCAAAGTTACCAGAGACTCTGGCTCGCGCCTTATCCCCTGGGTTATAGGCGTTCTTGTCGAGCTTTATCAGAAGGGTCTCCGGCTGGCCCGCCTCTGAATCGCCGTAGCGCCACCTCTCGTCCATTACCCAAAAGGAGAGCGCGGCGGAACCGTCGGAACCATCCAGTGTAACCTGATAATATCCGTATGAGGGAAACGTCACATCCGCTGCGGCTTTTCCATCTTCAAACCGGAGAGCTATTTTTTCAAAACCCTCTACCGGTATATATTCTTTTATCCTCTCGGTATGTTGGTTTCCTCCGTCTGTAGTGGTAATGAGGCGAGTTTCGACCTTGAAAACCGAGAACACCGCTTCGGGAGAAAGGGCTTCTCCGTTTTTAGAGACAGCGGCAAAGGCGAATGGGATTGGGACTCCTGTCGAGATTTCCCCTTCCGGACGCCTTATTCCAAATAGTGTTTTTTGCGGATAATATAGAGTTGAGAGCGTCTTATAAACCCACCTGCCATCATCCTGCATGACGCCGATCTCAAATATTATATCGAGTATCGACGGGGGAAAGAGTGACGGCGCCCTAAACTCCACAGTCGCGTCCCCGGACGGCGAAAGGGTTCCGTTGGCAAGAGCGGAGGATTCGGAAGAGAAGGAAATGCGGTTGTCTGAAAAGACATACCCAGGCCAATTCGGATTCGAGTATTCCCGGGGAATAAAACTCTCCTTGACCTCATAATTCAGACCGTCCGCCGGCGACCCAAATAGGTACTGAGAGGATATAAACAGCCTGGCGTCCTCATCCGGGGCAAGCTCGCTCTTGTCGGAACTGACCTCCACGTTTATCCTCGGCGGCGCAAAGTCCTCGACTAGGAACGACGCATCCGCGACACACTCTTTATTTCCGGGAATATACACCTCGGCCCTCCACGCGCCTGTCCGGGCGGCGTCTGAAAGCAAAAATTCAGAGGACGCCATCCCCATTCCCGACAGCATCTCCGTTGACTCCTTCCAGAGCCGCCCGTCGGGGGTTTTAATCTTTAACTGTACCGGGAAAGGTTCTTTTATTGATTGATTGTTTTCGCGAAGCAGAAGGAAAACAGGGACTTTTTCCCCCGGACGGAAGACACCTCTAGGCGTATAGCACATGACCCTGTAAGCGCCGCTCGGATAAGCTACCCCGGAAAAATCCCCGCTGTACATCTGGCTTATTCCGGCGTCGAGCAGAAGTACCGAAGTGTCTTTCTCCTTTGTAAAAACCGCAAGGTACGGCCGCAGCGCTCCCTGCCACTCGATATCCCTCGTGTGTGTCCACACCCCGCCAGCGCCGGTAACGCCCTCCGCGAGTATCTGATTGCTCTTAGAGTACACCTTGACGTTCACGCCTGAAACCGGCTTGCCCAGGGCGATAGAATTTACCCACGCAATCAGGCCGGTATCAGAGAATTTCAACATCCCGGCCATGTCAGTGACGTTGACGGTATCACTCGCCTGAGGCCAATAATCCGGGTCTCTTGCCGTGATAGTGAAAAGCCCCTTGGTGTCGCCTATTATCTCTCGTAAGTCAATAGCGCTCCGAACCGTCTCGTTTGGCGTCGAGTCCACCGCGTATGACGCTAGGGAGACGTCTTCGGCAAGATCGTAAATGTTGTACGGCCACCCGTTCAGCATAACATAGGAGACATTGTTATCATAAACGCGCTTGACATCAATATGTAATTTTTCTATGTTTATCGTCGAAATAGGAATCGCGGCGTACTCAGAGGCGGGTGATAAAAAACGCCCGTTATGCTGAAAGAAGATGCTTGGCTCCGCGTCCGGGAAGATAAACGCTCGCACCCAGTCCTTGGCAAGGGCTGGCCCCCTCATTGGAGGCAAGCCCTTTTTGAGACGTACGGTAATCTTGTCGCGATATTTGAAATTGCCTGTTATCCACAGCATAGAGCTATGCGCGTCAAATTTAATGTCCCTTTTCGGCGTGACCTCGATAAATTCCGCCGCTTTGTTTATATCGACATTGGAGGTGAGATTGATATAAATTGACGACTCCCCTGCATAATTATACGAAGTCTGCGCGCCGGAATCGAGAACCTCGAGCCCCAGGTTGCGCTCTACACGCAGAGACACGTCTTCCTTGAGTCCCAGCGTCCCATACTCCGGAGGAAGGCCCTTTCCGATTCGAATTTCGATCGGCGAGGCGTCGCCGGCCGGGACGCGCAGCCTGGCGATTTTCAAATCATCCCTGTTTCCAAGGGTGAATCGAACGGGCGCGCCGGAAGAGTCCTTCACGCTCAAAAACTCCTCAATTTTCGACGTGCTTACCCGACGGGAAAAAGAGAGTTCGTAGTCCACATAACCCTCCTCCGCGTCGAAATTCGTCTGACGATAACTCAAAAATTCAAGGGGCTCGGTGAAAAATTCGTACTTGAGCGAGCCGGTTATCACAGCGCCCTTAACGTCGAGCAAACCGCCTTTTATCGTGGCGATATAGGGAGTTGCCTCCATTATACCGATGGGGCTGAAAACAAACGTAGCGCTGTCAGTCCACTTGCCGGAACCTTTAAGCTCGGGGGTTATTGAAATGGGAAACTTGTCCGGCTCAAGCATTTTTCCCACATCGCCGCTTGAAACGACATCTGATGTGAATGTTATCCTGATGGGCTCGCCAAACCTTATTAAACCAGACGGAACAAAGCTCTGGACGGAAAATCCCTCACCCTGTCCCAGTCGAGCGAACAGAACGGCAAGGATCAAAAGCGAAAAGAGTCCCGCATAAAAAGGAAAGTTCTTTTTGGATAACATAACCACACACCCCCGTTTATGTTAAGTTGTAAAATTTATGAAAGGCTGATTTATTGTTAGAGGCTTAAAGGGTGAAGATTTAAACCCTTACGGCGTCCTGCTTCACAACGGCATAATATCGTTTGGCGGCATTAATCAGCGGTTTCTTTATTTTTTTTTCGCGAGAGGGGTCAATCAGGCGAACGAGGCGGTTCGTAGCTGTTCCCCATGAGTTTTTTCCAATCGACGTTGTCATCAAGCAGATCAGGGATTACGGCATCCGGGTAGAACCAGTGAGGCCCAAGCCCGATCAGGACCTGCCACCAGTCATGGATATCGGGCGCGTATATCTGCCCCTCCGGTCCTATCCTGCGAAGCTCCCTATAGATGAGAGCCTTCATCTGGTTCTCGTCAAGGCAAGACGTGGTCTTCTCGTAAAACTCTATCACGTAGAAATAGGAACACGCTCCCAGTTGGAACAAGACATCCCTCCACTTTTCAGGCACCCTGGCGGTACGCGCAAGCACCACCCTTTTCTTGCCGCCGGAAGATTTATGGTTCACGACGAAAAGTATCTTGCTCACGTCGATATGACGAAGTTCGTCGTACTTCTTGATAAGATCGTCGGCTATTGGCATTACGCGGTTGTTGCATATCTCGAAATCAAATTCGTGGCTTGCTTCCATTAACCCCTCAGCTCCTTTTTTGCCGTTTAATTATACAACGAAGGAGGATTGAGCGGATAAAGGACAATAATAATCAACTCTTATAATCACATTTATGACATATTTATTATCCACGCGGCGCGCTTGCCCGCCGCTCATAGCGGTTTGAAATCAAAGGCATGAAGGGTGAAGCGTTGGCGCCAGTCTCGAGAACCGCTCAGCCGCATCAAAAACAGGCCCATTGATCGCGAATCGGTATCACAACAGAGCAAACTATTCGTTTCTCTCATGGTCATAACATAAGCGCCCCCGGCTTTTGGGCCGGAGGGCGCTTATGTTGGTTTATGCTATTGATTTCAAATCGGTATCAGTCAGCGAATGGCCGCCAGGCGCTTTTTTCGAGGCGGTTTGAAATTACCCCCGATATAATCGTCACAACGGCCAATTTGATCGCGTCCGTGAGCAGAAAGGGCGTAAGACCGGCCGCTATCGTCTGGCTAACGGTGAAGCCCTTGCCAACGATGAAGTTCAAGTTGAAATAAAGCCACAAGCATCCCACGAGATCATAGGCAAACACGCCGGAAAGACAGGCAAGTGACCTCACCGCCGCGTCATGGAGCGAGTTCCCGCTCACCTTGAAAATTTCGCAGACATGCCCCGTAATCCAGGCGGCCGGAATAAAGCCCACGATGAAGCCAAAGGAAGGAGAAATCAGGCTGTGAAATCCGCCGCCTCCGGCGAATACCGGCAGGCCGAGCAACCCCATCAGCATATACATTGCCATTGCGACAGCCGCGCGGCGTCCGCCCAAAAGCACCCCACTCATAAGAACCAAGACCGTCTGGAGCGTCATCGGCACATAAGGAAGCGGTATCCTGATATTTGCGCCCACGCCGGTCAAAACGGCAAATAGCGCGCAGTACGCCATCTCCTTTGTCGATAACCAGTGACGCGCCGCAACTGCGTTCTTATCTGTTCCTCGCATGATGAAACCTCCTGAAGGGTTAAAAGTATTTGACAGCCATAAAGAAAATATTTCGAACGAATGAAGCGCAGTGATTCTAGCACAGCCGCGTCAGTGAAACGAGGGGAAAATATGTCAAATAAGAGTTTATGGGTATTGATTTATATTGACCTTTATGGAAAATAAATCATTAAAAAACGGCGGCGGGCTGGATTTCGAATCCGGCCCGCCGCCGCGCAATGTCCTGTCTTTATCGCTGTATCTGTCTTTCTCTTTCCTTTAGAACTTAGATCTCCTGTCCCTCATTCTCAAGTACGCCGGGGTATCTATCGGAGAGGCGATGTCGAAAAGCGGCTCCGAGAATGGCGCGGCTTCTTGTTTGGCATGAGGATGCCCGTTTTCTCCGGGCGTCCGTCCGGAATCCATCTCAAAACCGGTTGCGATTACGATCATCTGAACCTCGTCCGCCATATCTTCGTCGTACACCATGCCCCATTTAAACGTCGCGTCGGGATCTATGAGCTCCTGCAGCTTTGTCGCGGCTTCCTGAACCTCCTGCAGCCCTATGCTCGAACTTGCCGTGACGTTCAAAATAACGCCCTTTGCGCCGTTTAAGGAATTTTCCATCAGAGGACACTCCATCGCCCGCTTGAGCGCGTCGTCCGCCCTCGTTTCGCCCTGCCCGGCGCCGACTCCCATCACCGCGCCGCCGGCGTGCTGCATCACGCTCTTGAGATCAGCAAAATCAACATTCAACATTCCCGGCTTTGTTATGAGATCGGTGACCCCTTGAACCGCCTGGCGGAGTACCGTGTCGGCCATCGCGAAGGCGTCGGCAAGCGACGTGGTGCGTTCGGAGAGTTGAAGCAGCCGATCATTGGGAACGACGATGAGAGCGTCCGCGAAGCTCTTTAATTTTTCGATGCCGCTGTCGGCGTAGGTCTTCTTTTTTTTCCCCTCAAAGGAAAACGGGCGCGTTACCACAGAAACAGTTAGGATGCCCATGTCCTTCGCGACCTCGGCAATGACCGGAAGCGCCCCGGTACCTGTCCCGCCGCCCATTCCAGCCGCGAGGTAAATCATATCGCACCCCTTGAGGCATGTCCGGATATCCTCGCGTGATTCGAGCGCTGCGGACTCGCCAATTTCCGGGTTCGCGCCCGCGCCGTGACCCCTTGTAAGTTTTTCGCCAATCATCAGCTTTTCCACCGAGAGGCACTTTTCAAGGCAGTGGGCATCCGTATTTATAGCCAGAAACTCGACGCCCTGAACGCCGTTCCTGATTATATGGTCGAGGGCATTGTTGCCGCCCCCTCCGACCCCTATTATTTTTATCCTCTCCCTGCGTAACTCAGCAGGGGCGGGCTGCGCCTTCGAATCGCCCTTTTCCTGGATTAATAGGGGTTCGTCGTCACGTATAAAATCAAGAGCGGAATCCACCACCTTGCAACTCCTCCTTTACAGCCAGCGCACCCATTTTATTACAGCACGTTCACCCGCAGTATCATATAGAAAATATAATGGCGATGTCAAGCAACCGTTTTGGAGCGTTACTCGATCTTTACCCACTCGTTGCCATAGCTTGTCGAAAGCGGCATATCCCCGCTGTAAACTACCGCCGAGCTGAGATCGCCGACCGTAAAAAAGGCCAATCCGCCCTCCTTTAGAACATACCTGTAAAGTGTGACGGCGTCCCCCATCTGGGCCATCCATCTGTCGAATCTGCCGGCGTACTTGGGCTCCTTGAAGTTTATGATACCCAGCCCGTCCTGAGTTTTAAAGCTGTTCGCGCTCGAAACTATCTCGATAACCGCGTCGTTTTCCATATAAATGAGCGTCTCCGGCGCTTCTGCGTTGCCGCCGTAACCCCAGACCGAATGTTCGCCGTCCGCGACCTGCTGTTTTGGAGGGCCCCAATTTGAATCCGCTATCAAATCCCCGCTGGTCTCGCCCAGCGCCACACTGCCGAAAGCCGCGCCCGGCTCGATTACGCGCGCAGGGTCCGTCGGCCGGCCCAGCATGGCTTTAGCCGCGTTTGAAGCGTGAAAGGCCCGCGTGTCTCCGGAGGCGGCAAATTTACCCATCTCGGTGAATCCGTCAAGCGCTTCGAGATAACGCCCCAGGCGCATCAGCGCCTTCGAAGATACATAAAGCAGCTCCGCGTCCCCCTCGCTTCGGCGAATCGCCTCCATGAAGCTCTCGCGCGCTGCCTGCCCGTCGCCCAAGTTCTCCGCGGCGGCTCCGATCATATAGTCAGCACTCGCCGGCGCGCCCAGTTCCCTCGCCCGCCGGAGGGTGTCAAACGCATCCTGATTCATATTGTTGTCAAAGTAAAGCGCACCCAGACGGAAAAGCGCCTCTTTGTCGTCCGGCACGTCCTTCAGGTGAGCCTCGTACTCATTCATAGCGCCCTTGTAGTCCCCCAGTTTTTCCATCGAGTACCCCATCCGAAAGCGCGTGTCCCCTTGCCGTGGTTTTATCTCGAGCGCCTTGCCGTAATTATCTATCGCGGCGCCGTAGTCGCCCTCCGTAAAGCTGCGATCCGCCGTCTCTAACAACCTCCCCGGCAAGTAACAGTCTCTGTAGTAGATGGCGCCTCCCGTTAAAAGTATGACCGCAAGCACCGTTTTAGCTATTTTACATTCCGCTCTCGTAAAACGGGGCCGATTTTCCCCAGCGGCGGTCTCCTCACACAGAGGCGAATCGTCGTTTTGCACTCGATCTTCAGGGTTCGCTTTTTTTTCGTCTTCGCTCAATCTATATTCCCCCTACCAGAGAATACCGGCTGTCTTTACACATTCGCCGCGTCACTGGAAATCATTCTTAACTGAAGTGCGTCTATTCTACCAGCCCAGCGCCAAAGTTTGAAGTTTTAATTATACTCTTCTCGCGGTAGGATAAATATGATAAAGTAAGTTCATAATTGTGACTTGGAGGCTTATTTGTGAGACTACTGTTCAAATCTGTGAATCTTAGCACCATCATCCCCTACTTGGAGTTATGGAGAAAAACGCCGCAAAAATCCTCTGATTACTCGTCCGGAGTCTTGCTGTGCTGGCAGCGGGCATTGGGCTACGAGTTCGCGTTTGAGGAAGACGAGGAGCTCGTGTGGATTCGCGGGGAAGTTCCCAAAGAGCACTATCTGGCCCCTGTAGGCAGATGGGATCGCTCGGACTGGGGAGACATACTCCGGGCAAGGTTCGACAGTCCCGCGGTATTCGAGCTTGTCCCCGAAACGCTGCTCGATATCTGGCGCGGCCAACTGGGCGGCATCGTTGAGGCGGAGGAAAATCGAGCGAGCTGGGAGTATCTTCACCGGCTCGAAGACTTATCGGAACTATCCGGCAATAAGTACGTCAAAAAGCGCAATCGCATAAACCAGTTCGTCAAGCAAAATCCGTACAAATATCTCCCCATAACGGAGGAGCTGCTGCCCAGGATCACGGAGTTCCAAAAGAAGTGGTGCGACTCTTACAAGGTGTTCAGCCAGACGGGCAGCATCGAGATGGAGAGCGACGGCATTGTCCGCAGCATACTGGGCAACTGGTCTCGCCTGCCTCAGATGCTTGGAGGCGCGTTGGAGGTAATGGGAGACATCGTCGCTTACACCGTCGCGGAGAACGTCCAAAATGACATTCTCATGATTCACTTTGAGAAAGCGAGCCTCGAGTTCAACGCCGCCTACCAGGTAATAAACCACGAATTTCTGCTTCACGAGGGCAGCGGATTCAAGATCGTAAATCGCGAGGAGGACATGGACGACCTCGGCCTTCGCGACGCCAAAATGTCCTATCACCCAATAGATTTCGTAAAAAAATACACCGTAAGCATCAGGTTATAATATTATACCTGTACAAAAAATGGCACTAATTTCTGATTCTGGAGGCTCCTGACATGACGACAGAGACACACGACGAGTACTGGCCCCAATTAAGCGACATACAGCGCGCAAAACAGCGGATAGGTTCCGTCGTTACCGCTACCCCTCTTACCAGGAACGCGCCGCTCTCGGAGAAGCACGACGCCGAAATCCTGCTGAAGCG
>JAISYM010000080.1 GCA_031269875.1 Synergistaceae bacterium | reverse complement strand
GAAACAGATCGACTTTATTTTCGACGCCTTTGGAGAACAGTTGAAGTCGGATAAAACAGACATGCGGAAAGCGAAGGTGCGTTAAGCAGATGTCATCTCAGGATAACGGCAACAGCGGCAGCAAGGATATCAAGAGCGAAATAGTCAAGAAGCGCAGCCCCTGGATCGGTACGGCGGTCGCGATGGTGATCATTTTGGCTGTCCTCTGGTACATAGTCAGCACATTTTTTCTCGTAAAAAGCCCGGACGGCGTCCCGGCGGACCAGGCTATGATGCGGCAGCCGACGCCATCCGTCATCTTATACACAGTGGAGGACGTCGACCTCTCCATCAGCAGGGAGTACATGGGCAAGGTGGAGCCGGTGCAGTCTGTTGCGATCCGCCCGCAGGTCTCCGGGGTGATAACGGACGTGCGCTTTAAGGAAGGTTCTTACGTAAAGGCTGGAGACCTTCTCTTTGCCATCGACAACAGGCAGTTCACGGCGGCGGTCGAGCTCAGAAAGGCCGACTTGACGAAAGCGGAGGCCAATTACGACAGGGCAGCCAAGTACCGCGCGCGCATCGCGTCGTCCGACAGCCGCAGCGTCTCGGCGGTAGACGTGGACATGGCGGAAAACGATGTCCTCCAGTGCAAGGCCGCGATACAGCAGGCGAAGGCGTCGCTCAAACTGGCCGAACTGGATCTCGGGTATACGAAGATCACAGCGCCGATCGCGGGACGCGTCGGGAAGGCGTTCTTCACGAAGGGCAATTACGTCTCTCCTGCCGGCGGGGTGCTTGCGGTGATCGTGCAGACCGACCCTATCAGGGTTGTGTTCGCCATGCCGGACAAGGATTACCGGGAGCGGATGGACGAGTTCAAAAAATCCGGGAACAGGGTTTTCAACACGTCGATACGCCTCGCTGACGGAACCGTGTACCCGCAGAACGGCGAGCGCGATTTCGAGGAGAATTCGATGAACGAATCGACCGGCACGATCACGATGCGTCTCCGCTTCGACAACGGAGACGGGATGCTGATTCCCGGAGAGGTGGTCAGGGTACAGGCGACGCCGGCGGCGCGGCGCACGGGCCCGATCGTCCCGCAGGAGGCGGTACTGGCTGATCCGGAGGGCGACTACGTGTACGTCGTCGATGAGTCGGACATAGCCCACCAGCGCAGGGTCACGCTGGGACCTGAGGTAGGCTCGATGTGCGAGGTAACTTCCGGCCTGGCGGCGGGCGATAGAGTGGTGCGGAAGGGAATCCAGTCCGTCCGTCCCGAAGCCCCAGTGAACCCCGCGCCGCAGGGGAGCCGTGACGCCGCCAAGACGCCGGCCGAACTGGCTATGGAGTCCGGTTACGACCTCAAGGGCGCGGACAGCCAGGACCCGGGCGTGTCTGGGCCCGCGGAAGGGGATAACTGAACTATGTTTTCGAAGTTTTTCATAAACCGGCCGAGGTTCGCTATGGTCATAGCGTGCGTGCTGTCCCTGGCCGGGATCATATCCGCGCTCAACCTGCCCGTGAGGCAGTACCCGAACGTCTCCCCGCCGCAGATATACGTCATGGCGAGCTTCCCGGGCGCGGACGCGGAGACGTTGGCCAACACCGTGGCAGCCCCGCTCGAAGAGGCGCTGAACGGCGTGGAGGACATGATCTACATGAGTTCCACGTCCAGCGGTTCCGGCACATACATCTTGGGCATAACATTCAAAACAGGCACGGACACGGATATGGCGCTCGTCAAGGTCCAGAACAGGGTCCAGCAGGCGGCGCCGCTTCTGCCCACCGAGGTCACGCAGCGCGGTATCACGACGAACTCCAGCTTCTCCGACACGCTGGGCTTCGTCGCGCTCGTCTCGCCGAACGGCACGAGGGATAACCTGGAGCTCGCGGACTACGCCTTCACGAACGTCAAGAACACGCTCACCAGGGTGCCGGGGATTGGGAACGTCGAGGTCTTCGGTGCGCGGTACAGCATCCGCGTCTGGCTGGATCCCGAGAGCCTGTCCGCCCGCGGGCTCAGCGCCTCCGACGTCACGGCGGCGATCGCGAGCCAGAACAGGCAGGCGTCCATAGGCTCGATAGGCGCGAGCCCCAGCGACGTGAGCAACCCTGTCGTCTATTCCATGACGACAAGGGGGAGGCTGGGCAGCGTGCGCGAATTTGAGGAAGTGATCGTGCGGACATCCGAACAGGGCGGGTTGGTCAGGCTGGAGGACGTGGCCAGGATCGAACTGGGCGCCGAATCGTACAGCATGGGGGCGGCGCTCAACCAAATCCCATCGGCTATGATGGAGCTGTCCCAGGCGTCTGACGCGAACGCGCTGGACGTAATGCGCGAGACCAGGAAGGCCATAGACGAGATGACGAAGATACTGCCTTCCGATATGGAATTCGTCATAGGTTACGACTCCACGGACTACGTGCGCGAGACGATAAACGAGATAGTGGACACGCTCATCCTGACTTTCTCGCTCGTCGTGCTGGTCTGTTACCTCTTCCTCCAGGACTGGCGGGTCACGCTCGTCCCGGTAGCGGCGATCCCGATATCGCTTTTGGCGACCTTCACGGGATTCAAGATACTGGGCTTCAGCATCAACATCCTGACGCTGTTCGGGCTGGTGCTTGTAATAGGGACGGTCGTGGACGACGCGATCATCGTGGTCGAACGCGTCCT
Source organism: Synergistaceae bacterium (assembly GCA_031269875.1). Lineage (GTDB taxonomy): Bacteria > Synergistota > Synergistia > Synergistales > Synergistaceae > JAIRNC01. Next base: position 11,055 of record JAISYM010000080.1, on the reverse strand, counting down.
CTTTGTCATGGACAGGGACGGGTCTAACTCGGTGGACGCGACTGTCCAGGCGATGAGGGACGTCACCGGGCCGATGACCGCGACTACGCTGGTGTTCCTCGCTATATTCGTTCCGGTCGCGTTTATGAGCGGCATAACGGGCGAAATCTACCGCCAGTTCGCGATAACGATATCCTTCTCGGTCGTGTTCTCGCTCGTGGTCGCCCTCACACTGAGCCCCGCGATGTGCGCGCACATGCTGCAAGGCGTCAAGCCTAAGACGAGGGGACCGCTGGCATGGTTCAACAAGCTGGTGGACACCTCCAGGAGCGGGTACGTGAGCGGGGCTATGTGGATTGCCCGGAGGAGCGTCGTCACGATAGGGCTGTTCGCCCTGATCGTCGTGTCGTCCTACGCGATAATAAAGACGATCCCCACCACGTTCATCCCCGACGAGGACCAAGGGATGGTAATGGCGCTCGTCCAGCTTCCGGAAGGCGCGTCGAGCACGAGGACCTCGGAGGTCATGGAAACTTTCGTCTCCCAGGTCAGGCAGGTAGATGGCGTACAGGACGTGGTGAATATAGAGGGGTTCAGCTTCACCGGCGACTCAGGCGAAAACATGGGCATGGTCATCATGGCGCTTGAGAACTGGTCGGTGAGGAAATCGCCGGAGAAGAGCCAAGAAAGCATATCGGGCAAGGTGCGCGCGATAGCCGCATCCATACCCGAGGCCAGCATCAACGTCGTCACGCCGCCCTCGATCCCTGGTATGGGCATGTCAGGCGGCCTGTCACTGCTGTTGCAGTCGACCATTGACGACGACCCAGCCCGCTTGCAGAGCGTCATGCGAGAGTTCATCGGCGCGATGATGCAGTCGCCGGAGATAACGCTCGCCTTCAGCAGTTACACGGCGGACACGCCGCACATATACCTGGACATCGACAGGGACAAGGCGGAATTGCTCGGCGTGCCGATCAGCGGCATATTCAACGCGCTCCAGACGTATTATGGCACGGCATACGTGAACGACATAAACATCGGCACGCAGGTAAACAAGGTCATCCTGCAGTCGGATTGGGCATACAGGAGCACGATAGAGAGCGTCAACAACATATTCGTGCACAGCGCGTCCGGGGAACAGGTGCCGTTGAAGAGCCTCCTGACGCTCAAGAAGGTGCTTGCGCCGAGGTCGGTCACCCGGTACAATCTGTATCCTTCCGCCGCGATCACCGCTTTCATGGGCCCTGGGTTTTCCACAGGGCAGGGCATGGCGCGGCTTGACGACCTCTCAACGCGCCTCCCCGAAGGCTACAAGTACGAGCTGACGGGTATGTCATACCAGGAGCAGGCGGCGAGCGGGCAGGTCGTATTCATCATCGCGATAGCGCTCCTGTTCGGGTATCTCTTCCTGGTTGCGCAATACGAGAGCTGGACCGTTCCGATGGGAGTCATTCTCTCGCTCCCGGTGGCCCTTTTGGGCGCGATGATAGGGATCATAGCCATGAAGCTGTCGATAAGCATATACGTCCAGCTCGGCATACTCCTTCTCGTGGGGCTGGTCGCGAAGAACGCCATACTCATCATCGAGTTCGCCCAGGAACAGCACGAGGTTTACGGCCTCTCGATATTGGACGCCGCGGCGGAGGCCGGCAAGGAACGGTTCCGGTCCGTGATGATGACCGCACTCACCTGCGTGTTCGGGGTATTGCCCATGCTGTTCGCCACGGGCGCGGGCGCCGCGAGCCGGAAGCATGTCGGGACGACAATGTTCTTCGGCATGAGCGTGGCGACTGTGTTCGGCATATTCGTAATCCCTGGGATTTACGCGGTTCTGCAGAAAAACCGCGAGCGCGTCAAGACTGTACTGAAGCGCCTGTTTATTGGAGGGGAGGCGTAAAGGATGGCAAACAAGGCAATTAAAAAAACAGCTGCGCTTGCGCTCTTGCTGGCGCTTTTGATCCACTTTCGCGGCGTATCGCAGGCGGCCGGATTTGAACCCGTATCAAGCGACGCCGATCTCTTGGCCGGCAGGTGGGCGGAACTCGCGGCACGTTACGAGAACCCATACGCCGATGGCGCTGCGGAGTCAGACGGAGCGCCGTCCGCGGACGAGCTTGCGGCATGGTGGAACTCACTTGACGACGAGACGCTGACACGGCTCGTCGAGTGGTCGCTTTTGAACAACAGGGATATGGCCCAGGCCCGTTCCAAAGTGAGGGAGTCACGGGCATCCCTGGGGATAAGCCGGGCCGCACTCTTGCCGTGGCTCGACAGCGCCAATAGCTGGACTGTGAGCGACACGTCGGAGAACTCCACGTCGCAGGGGCAGAAGTTCGAAATTTCGCATCTCGGCATCGACGCGTCCTGGGAGATAGACATCTTCGGAGGCCGTCATCAGGACATAGCGGCGGGGACGGCGACACTGGAAGCCGATTACGCCGCCCTGCACGCCGCGTGGGTGTCGCTTTCGTCGGAGGTCGCGCTGAATTATCTCTCCTTGCGGACGCTGCAGGAGCGTCTCGCGGTGGCGGAGCAGAACCTCGTCCTGCAGACGGATACGCTGAGCCTGCTGGAGTCCAGATACGACGCCGGGTTCATCGATTCGCTGGCGCTGAACCAGGCGCGGTACACCATCGAGCAGACAAAGGCCGCGATTCCCCCGATACGGACAAGCATAGAGGTAACGATGAACGCGCTTGCCGTCCTCACTGGCGCCCTCCCTGGCAGCTTAGAGGAGATGCTGGGAGAGAGGAAACCCCTGCCCAGAGCGGACGAGGCGAGGCTCGTCGGGATACCGGCCGACTCGCTGCGTCAGAGGCCCGATATCAAAGCCTCGGAGCGCCGTCTCGCGGCTCAGCTCGCGCGGATGAAGTCCGCCGAGGCGGACCGGCTTCCGCGGTTTTACCTCACCGGTTCTATAGGGCTCGAATCGCTCACCGGCGGCAGCCTGTTTTCGGGCGACAGCTTTGGATTCAGCTTTGGCCCCAGGATCACCCTGCCGATTTTTCACGGGCGCGCGATAAGGAACAACATCGAGGTTCAGCGCGAACGCGCGGAACAGCTCCTGGCCGCTTATGAAAAAACAGTCCTCATGGCGGCGGCGGAGGTGCGCGACGCGCTTGCCGCAAGCGCCCAGGAGATAACGCGCAACGCCTCGCTCCGGGCCGGGGCGGAGGCGGCGCACGCGGCGCTCGAAGTGGCGCAGGACAAATACAACAACGGCCTTACGGACTTCATCAGCGTGATAACGTCCCAGCAGGCGCTCCTCTCGCTCGTGGACGCCGTGGCTGTAAGCAATGGGCAGATGGTCTCGAACGTGGTCCGGGTATACAAAGCGATGGGCGGCGGCTGGGCGCCGATCGCACAGGAAACATTGGGGGAGTCGGAGTCAAAGCGATAGGCGTAACGACCTTGGGCTTCTCTCAAAAAAGGAAAAATAAAAAATGCGGGGGCGGATGAAAATCCCGCTCCTTTTTTTGAAATATATGTTTATATTTCACTTGAAATTTCTATTGAATAAATGATAGAATATTTGTATGCCCATGTCAAAGGAGTTGAGAGATCAGATTATGCAGTTGCCGACGTTTAAAGGTGGCATTCACCCACCGGATGGAAAATCCCTGACGAAGAACAAAGAGGTAGAAATTTATCACCCCACCGGAGATCTTGTCTATCCCATGTCCCAGCACCTTGGCGTTCCGTGCGCCCCCATCGTCAAGAAGGGGGACAGGGTTCTCATAGGACAGAAGATAGGGGACTCCGACACGTTTGTTTCCGCGCCGATTCTTTCGAGCGTATCCGGGACCGTAAAGGATATAGGGCCCAGGATGACGATATCCGGCGCTATGGAGACGTGCGTCATCGTTGAAAACGACGGGAAGTACGAACATGACGCGGCGCTGCTCCCGCACAAAGATTATGAATCCCTCGAACCGAAGGAGATACTGCGGATAATCCGTGAGGCCGGTATCGTCGGTATGGGCGGCGCCGCGTTTCCGACGCACGTCAAGCTCGCCCCCCCTCCGGACAGAAAAATCAGGTGGCTCATCGTGAACGGCGCGGAGTGCGAACCGTTCCTGAACTGTGACAACAGGCTGATGCTCGAACACCCGGAGCCGGTAATAGGCGGCCTCGAGATATGCATGAAAATATTCCCCGACGCGGAGGGGATAATAGCGATAGAGAACAACAAGCCGGAGAGCATTCGGAGGATGGAGGGTGAGCTTTCCGAGCGGTCTGGCAATATACGCGTCGTCCCTCATGAGGTCAAGTATCCGCAGGGCGCCGAGAAGATGCTGATTTACTCCGTGACGGGACAGGAGATCCCGCCGGGGGCTCTCCCCGCCGATGTCGGCTGTATAATCCTCAATGTCAGCACATTGAGCCATATCTGGCTCGCTGTCCTGGAGGGGATCCCAGTAGTCGAAAGGATCATTTCCGTCACGGGCGACGTAATCGCCGAGCCAAAGAACCTGTCAGCTCCGCTAGGCGCTTCCGTCCGCGAGTTGATAGAGGCCTGCGGAGGTTTTACCGAGCCGCCGGCCAAGGTACTCTCCGGGGGGCCGATGATGGGCATATCCATGCGCTCGATCGACGTCCCGACCGTGAAGGCCACATCTGGAATACTCGCCCTCTCGGGGCGCTCCTCGCTCAACCTGCCGGAATCGAACTGCATTCGCTGCGGCAGATGCGTGGAGTCGTGCCCGATGAAACTAGTGCCCACAACGCTTGATCTTCTCGTCCGCCGGAGGGAGTACGCGGAGTTCGAGCGCGCTGGCGGCATGAACTGCATCGAGTGCGGGTGCTGCACCTACTCATGTCCCGCGCGGCGTCATCTTACGCAGACGTGCAGGGACGGCAAGGCCGGAGTTATGGCGGCCCGCAAAAAAGAGCAGCAAAGAGCAAAGCCGGCGGAAGGGATGAGTATAAAGTGAGCGATTCTCTCATAATTGCGAGTTCTCCTCATATAAGGGCAAACCTGAGCACACAGAAAATAATGGGCCTCGTGCTGCTGGCGCTCATACCCGCTGGCGCGGCCGGCACATATTTCCTCGGAACGCGCTCTCTTTACGTAATCGCGGTGTGCGTTATCGCCTGCGCGGCGTCGGAGGCGATATGGCAGAAGTGCGCCGGATATACGGTGACGGTCTCCGATCTCTCGGCGGTTCTCACCGGGCTTCTTCTGGCTTATAACCTCCCTCCGTCGATCCCGCTCTGGATGGCGGCAGTCGGAGGCGTATTCTCGATAATCATCGCGAAACAGTTTTTCGGCGGGATAGGGCAGAACATCGTCAACCCGGCGCTCGCCGGGAGGGCGATGATGCTTATCTGCTGGCCTGTGCGGATGACCACGTGGACGGTTCATGGCGTAAGCGGACCGACTGTTCTTTCCATAATAAAAGGGGCGGAGAGCGAAGGGGCGTCCTCCAGCCTGCCTTCCCTGATGGACGCGTTTTTGGGCCGGATGGGGGGCTGCATAGGAGAGACATCGGCCGTAGCACTGATCGCGGGCGGAGTTTTCCTGATAGCGGCCGGTATCATCTCCTGGAGGATACCTGTCGTCTACATAGCGACCGTCGCCGCGATGTCCGCGGTGTTTGGCCGCTCCGCCGGGCCTCTGATGGAGATACTTTCAGGCGGCCTTATGCTCGGCGCGTTCTTTATGGCGACGGACTACACGACGTCGCCCATCACCCCGAAGGGCCAGCTGATTTTCGCGTTCGGATGCGGCCTGATAGCGTCGCTTATCCGGTCGTTCGGCGGATACCCTGAGGGCGTGTCGTACTCCATACTGATTATGAATCTGACGGCGCCGCTGATCGACCGCGCTACGACGCCGAAGATTCTCGGGGAGGCGAAGTAGAGTGACCTCGGGTAACGCGGAATCCGAAGCGAAAATAAAAAAGATTATGCGGCTCGGGATCGTCCTATTTACCGTGACCGCGATAACTGGCATGATACTGGGCGTGGTGAACGAGATAACGGCGGAGCCGATACGCCGCACGCAGGAGCGGCTTCGCGGCGAGGCATTGGCTAGGGCGCTGCCTGAGGCGGAGGAGTTTTCGAGCGTTGCCGTCGCGGATAACTCGAATCCCATCGTGCAGAGCGTCGAGGAGGGCAGAACGGACGGCTCCAAGGCCGGGTATTGTCTTACGGTAACGCCTTCCGGCTACGGCGGCCCAATAGGGATAGTGGTCGGCATAACGGCGGACGGAGCACTCAGGGCCATAAGCATTCTCAGTCAGACGGAGACGCCGGGGCTGGGCGCCAAGGCCGCGCTGCCAGCTTTCTTCGAGCAGTTTACGAACAAGGACGGCGCCAGGCTCGCCGTCGTTAAAGGCGACGCCGCGCCGGATCAGATAGCGGCTATTTCCGGGGCGACCATTACCTCGGAGGCGGTTACCCTAGGAGTGAACACAGCGCTCGATTACTGGCGGGACAATTTAAGGGGGGGGAACTGACATGAATCCATTTAAACTGATAAAAAACGGCATCGTGAGCGAAAATCCTACGCTTGTGCAGTGTATCGGATTATGTCCTACTCTCGCGGTTTCGACCAGCGCCATAAACGGGGTTGGAATGGGCATTGCCGCGACGGCTGTTCTGATTGGGTCGAACGTGGCCGTGTCGGCCATTCGGAAGTTCGTGCCGGACGAGATTCGCATTCCGATATTCATCGTCGTGATAGCCGGTTTCGTGACGGTTGTGCAGCTTTTGATCTCAGGCTTTGCGCCGGCGCTTGACCAGGCGCTTGGCATATTCATCCCCCTTATCGTCGTCAACTGCATAATACTGGCGCGCGCCGAGGCGTTCGCCTTTAAAAACAGCGTGCTGGCCTCCGCGTTCGACGGGGTGGGAATGGGGCTGGGCTTCACGCTGGCCTTGACATCTATGGGAGCGGTGCGCGAGATTTTGGGTAATGGCACCGTTTTCGACATTAACGTGACGCCCGCCGGTTTCCAGCCGGCGCTGCTGGTGATTTTAGCGCCGGGCGGCTTTATCACGCTGGGTATATTTATGGCGATCTTCCGCCGTTACCAGAGCTGGCTGGCAGAGCGCAGGGGAGTTCCCGCGCCAGAGACGAGCGACGAGGGCTGCGCGGCGTGCGGCGCTGCCGCGTTCTGCGCGGCAGGCGGGGATAAGCCGGGCGGCAAGCCTCTTGCCGAAGGTGGCGCCAAATGAGTCTCTTATGGCTTTTCATCGGGTCGATATTCGTCCATAACATCCTCTTGTCGCGCTTCCTCGGCTGCTGCCCGTTTCTCGGCGTCTCGACGAACAGCGGGACGGCGAAGGGCATGGGAGTAGCCGTCATTTTCGTCACCGTACTGGCGGCGATAGCCACGTGGCTCGTATATAACCTGGTACTCGCGCCGCTGCACTTGGAGTACCTCTACACGCTGTCGTTCATTCTCGTGATAGCGGCGCTCGTCCAGTTCGTCGAGCTGGCGCTTAAGAAGATCAATCCGGTGCTCTACAAGTCGCTGGGCATATTCCTGCCGCTCATCACGACGAACTGCGCCGTGTTGGGGGTCGCTGTTCTCAACATGAACGAGAAGTATTCCCTGGTCGAGTCCGCCGTCAACGCGTTCGGCTCATCGGCGGGATTCCTGCTCGCTATAATGCTGATGGCCGGCATAAGGGAGCGCATAGATCGCAACACAAACGTGCCCAAGTGCCTTCAGGGTCTTCCGATCGCGCTCGTGACGGCCGGGCTGATGTCCATTGCCTTTATGGGTTTTACGGGCATGATAAAGTAAGGGGGCGGACTTGATAATGATTTCTTTGACGGGAGTTCTGTACCCGGTGTTGATATTGGGCGCGCTGGGATTGGCGTTTGGCGCGCTGTTGGGTTTCGCCTCGATCAAATTTTTCGTCAAGACGGACGAGAGGGTCTCGCAGATCAGGGAAATCCTGCCGGGGGCTAACTGCGGAGGCTGCGGTTATCCAGGCTGTGACGGTTACGCCGACGGCATAGTGAACGCTGGGGCGCGTACGAATCTATGCGCCGCTGGAGGCGTGGAGCTCGCAAAGGGCATCGCCGCTATAATGGGCGTCGAGGGCGAGGCCCCGATCCCCGTGAGGGCGTTTCTCAAGTGCAAGGGCTCTGCCGAGTTTTCGAAGCGCAACGCGATATACGAGGGGATTATGGATTGCAGGTCCGCCGCTGTTGTGCCGGGCGGCTCGCCAAACGCCTGTCCCTTTGGCTGTATTGGGCTTGGGACATGCGTCAAGGTCTGCGTATTCGGGGCGATGTCCATGATAAACGGCCTCGCGTCGGCCGACCCTGAAAAGTGCATCGGCTGCGGAACCTGCGTGGCAATTTGTCCGAAATCCGCCCTCGCGCTGATCCCCAGGACCTCGAACGTCCAGGTCGTGTGCAACTCGAATTGGAGGGGGGCGGACGTGAAGAAGGTCTGCTCCGTCGGCTGTATCGGCTGCGGTATCTGCGCAAGGACGTGTCCGGCGGGCGCTGTTACGGTCGATAAGAACCTGGCGTCAGTAGACGCCTCAAAGTGTACGAACTGCGGCGCTTGCGTGGCAAAATGTCCGACAAAGAGCATCGGTTATATTATTCCGGGGCAGGAGGATATCAGGGAAATCGCCTGACCACGGCGCTCTCTATCCTGCGCAGCAGTTCATCCGCGAGACAGCCGACGATGAAACCGGTGACGCATCCCACGGTCATTATGACCGGCAAATATGTCAGGACAGAGGGTTCTGACGTGAGGATGACGACGACACCCATCTGGCCTGCATTGAAGGCCGCCGCGGACGCGACGCTTATGGCCGGGACGCTCAGCTCGTCCCGGTATTTTTTATATAATAATATTGAAAGAGGCAGGGAAAACGAGAGTCCCCCGGCGCTGCAAGCAAGGGCGAAGGGATTTCCGGCCAAAAGAAACGCCAGACAGAGCCGAACCAAAGCGACCGCGACCGCTTCCCCCGGACCGAATAAGAGCAGCGACAGCAGCGGAAATACGTTTGCCAGACCGAGCCGCACGCCCGGAAACGGCAGGGGAAACCAGCTTTCCACAGCGCCGACCGCTAATGCGAGCGCCGAGAAAAGGGCCAGCAGCGCGGTTTTTTCAGTACGTGACCGCGTCGACGGCGTCATCGGATTCGCGCTTTCCATTCGCGCGGAGCTTTATCACGAGCTTGTGCGGAAGACAGACTATAGTGCCCCGGCCTGATTTGAGCGGCGCAATTTTAAGACAGTCGCCGCCCGGGCAGTCCGCTGAAATCATCCGGACGGAGCGGGCCGAGCCGGTCAAGCCGGCCGAGCCAGCCAAATCCCCGGAAACGAGAAGTTCGTTCGTCCCGCCGCCCTCGCGCAGAAGGATCGACGTTCCGGGAGCGATCTTCTTTAGATCGAGGTTTTGTATGACGCGCCCGTCAGAGCTTATTTCGAGGAATAAATCGCCGCTGTCCCTGAAGAAGGTGTGAGACGCGGCGAAAGCGGCCGTCGTGATGAACATGATGCAGAGGTAGAGCGCCTTATCCTTTCGCTTCATCGCTGTACCTCTCCAGTATATTTCGTTAAATCCGTTTTAACGAGTCCCTTTATCCCCGAGGTGACATAGAGTTCCGGCTCGTCGTCCGCTTGTCCCCGCGAGACGAATATAGCCTCGACGCCCGGGAGCGACTCTAGCAGCTTCTTTGATTTTTCCAGTCCCAATGTCATAAAAGCAGTGGCGAGCGCGTCGCCGGTCGTTGGATCATCCGTCACGACGGTTGCCGAGAGCAGGCTGCCCTCGATCGGGCGGCCGGTGCGCGGGTCGAATATATGCGGATACCTCTTTCCTCCGATCTTGATGAAGCGCTCATATACTCCAGCGGTTATGACCGAAGCGCCGTTTACCGTTATGGAGCAGATGGGTTCGCCTCGCGGACGGTAGGGGTGCTGTATCCCTATCCTCCACGGCGCGCCGTTGGGCCTGCTTCCGAGGGCCAGCACATCGCCGCCCAAGTCGATAAGGGCGGACTCGATTCCTGCCTCGGCTAGAAAATTGCCCGTCTCCGAGGCCGCAAAACCCTTTGCGATTCCGCCAAGATCGAGTTTCATCCCTTCTTTTTTGAGATAAATCAGGTTATCCGCGCTCACTGTCATCATATCCGCGCCGACAAGCGAGAGTGCATCTTCGATTTCATCGCGGCCGGGAAGCGTAAGCCGTGAGTTTTTTGCGTCCCGAATTTGCCAGAGCGCGGTTACCGGGCCTATGGTTACGTCGAACGCCCCGTCCGTCAGATTGGCCGCGGCAGCGGCCGTCCAGAGGACAGCCGCTGTCCGGGGCGCGACCTTGACGGGTTTTTGTCCCGCGTTCGCGTTGACGCGCGATATGTCGGACGATGCCTTGTGCATCGAGAGCGAGTCGTCCAAGCCGGCTATGAGCTCGAAGGCGCCGTCGAGTATACGATCGAGTTCTTCGGGCGTTTTTCCGGAGTTAACGGACACCCTTATTATCGTGTCCATAGCCAGCGATTCGCGGGAGCGCTCGTTCACGCGCGTCCCGCCGCGCTCGCGGATACTGTATATAATGGCGCCCACGAGCAGCAAGGAGAAAAAACAGAGAAGAAAAGCCCTTGCCGCGGTACGATTTTTATCCGACATAGAAAGCGCCTCCTCGCGTGTCCGCTCAACGCCGCGCCTTATATTATATCCTTTATCCGGTTTGGCAAGTTCTAGCAAGTTTTAAAAGAAAGTTCGTTTTTAGGGGTTGCGCATCGGAATAAAGCGTGATATATTACCCCTTGTCGCGTGACGCGGCGGAACTTCGAACCATGCCAATAGAATACAGTGCGTAATATATGAACTAAATGGAAGGCCAGTCATTTTCAAGCAAGCCAAGGAGAGTTTGATCCTGGCTCAGGATGAACGCTGGCGGCGTGCATAACACATGCAAGTCGAACGGGGTTGTTAGGACTGATTTGGCGGGGTAACCTACTGGAGAGGGAATAGCAGCTTAGTGGCGGACGGGTGAGTAACGCGTGAGGACCTGTCCATCGGAGGGGGACAACAGCTGGAAACGGCTGCTAATACCGCGTATGCGCGAGAGATTGCGTGAGAGGGCGCAG
>JAISYM010000063.1 GCA_031269875.1 Synergistaceae bacterium | reverse complement strand
GCGAGACAAGGAGGCAACCGCCTTTTGTTACGCTCCATCCATTCGGGATTGTTTCACCACTATGGGCAAAAACTGATCAGGCAAGGGAAACGCTGATATAATATCCCCGGTGTCCTTTTTGCCGATCGGAGGTTGAGGGATGAAAGACGAACTGAACGGTACCGGCGGCGGGAATTTGCTGCGGCTGCTTTTGGAGTTTCAGCAGGCTGAGGTCGACGGCGCGGCGCTTTACAGGAAGATAGCGAGCAGGGTTCCTGACGAGAAAAACCGCAGGATCATACTCTTGATCGCGGACGACGAGGCAAAACACGCGTCCGCGATGTGCTCATACACGCGGAAGGAGCTTCAGCCGAACAGGCTGAAGGTCATGGTATACGCGGTAACGAATTTTTTTCTCGGTTACACGTTCACAATTAAACTTATGGAACGCAGTGAAGTGGATATAAAGAGCAGATACAACGAAATGGAGGACGTGGCTCTTGCCGAAGCGTCTCCTGACGTGGCGGCCGCAATCGAACGGATACTGAGCGACGAGGAGAGGCACGAGAATATCCTGCTCGATATGCTCAAGGAGGAGCGTGTGAGCTATATCGGCAGCACGGTTCTCGGCATGAACGACGCGCTGGTGGAGCTCTCTGGGGCGCTTGCCGGATACACGCTCGCCATGAAGGACACGAAGCTGATCTCTATGGCCGGCCTCATTACCGGTTTTTCCGCGACGCTCTCTATGGCGGCGTCAGGATATCTGTCCGCTCGCGCGGCCGGAGACAAAAACGCGGTAAAGGCCTCCATTTACACCGGGATAGCCTACCTCCTGACAATAGCGCTGCTGATACTCCCCTATCTTCTCGCGGGCAGAGACGAGTACATCGGCGCGCTCCTCTGCACGATGGCGATTGCCATAGGGATAATCGCGTATCTCAATTGGTATATTTCGGTAGCACTGGACCGATCGTTCAAGAGCGGTTTTATGATGATGGCGTCTCTGAGCGTTGGCGTGGCGCTGCTGTCGTTTATCCTGGGAATGGCCGTCAAGAATCTGCTCGGCATAGAACTGTGAATATCTTTCGCGTAAGGATGCCGCGCGTGAACGCTTGGCTTGCCGAGTCAGGCGGGCGCTGGCTGCTGGTGGACTCGGGGAAACCAAAGACCACAGGCGCGCTCTTGGGCGGGATTGCCGCCGCGGGGTGCGCGCCGGAGGACATATCGCTTCTTATAATAAGCCACGCACACTACGATCACGTCGGCGGAGCGGGGCGGCTCAAGAGGGAGGCGGGCGTTCCCATCGCCATTCACAAAAGCGAAGCGGACTTGCTGCGAACCGGCGGCTTCAAGATATCGGACGGGCTGAACGGGCTTGGGCGCGTTCGGGCTTTTCTTGGGCGTCACGTCGCACCGAGGCGCATGTTCGCGTTCGAACCGGCCGAGCCCGACATAATAATTGACGATGAACGGCGCGTCGACGACTTCGGCTTCGCGGCGACGATCATTCACTCTCCGGGACACTCGATGGGTTCCATAAGCCTCCTCACCGACGACGGAGACCTCTTTCCAGGCGACCTCGCCATAACACAGCCGCTGCCCGGCGTCTGGGCGCATATGCCGATATACGGGTCGTCGATCCAAGACATCAGGCGAAGTTGGAGAGCGCTCCTGGAGCGCGGCGCGAAACACGTCTACCCATCCCACGGAAGCGATTTCCCGGCGAAAGAGCTCGAAGCCCTCCTCGACAGCCGCACATAGCGATAGGGACGGCGGAAACAGCGCCGCCGCCCCTTATCTTAAAAGCCAATCTGAAATCCGGAGTATCAGTCGCCAACGCCGTCGAAATTATATTTCAGTACCGGGTGTCTTGCCGCTCCCACCTCGTCGGGCCTGCGGACGACGGTGTGACGCGGGGCGCTGTGAAGGGAATCTGGGGCGATGCGGGCTTGCGCGCGAATCTCTCGCAGGACGGCAATCGCCTCGTCTAGCGTCTCCCGCGATTCCGTCTCGGTCGGCTCTATCATCAGCGCTTCTTTAACGATCAGCGGGAAATACATAGTCGGCGGGTGCATACCGTAATCCAGCATCGACTTCGCAACGTCCATCGCCGAGACCCCACACTCTTTTTTCAGGTTTTCGAGCGTCAGGACGAATTCGTGCATACATATCCCAGGATACGCCACATCGTAAATATCAGAGAGGCCTTTCATCATGTAGTTCGCGTTCAGGACGGCGTTCAAGGCGGCGTCGCGCAGCCCGTTCGCGCCGAGCGTCAACATGTAGACCAAGGCGCGCAGCGTTACTAAGAAGTTCCCGTAGAAAGCCTTGACATTGCCGATGCTCCGCTCCGGGGTCGCGAATGAGAATCCGTCCTTGCCGCGAACGACCCTGGGCTTTGGTAAAAAGGGCTCGAGCTGTGATTTGCAGCCGACGGCGCCGGAACCGGGGCCTCCGCCGCCGTGCGGCGTCGAGAACGTCTTGTGCAGATTCAGGTGAACTACGTCAAAACCCATGTCTCCGGGGCGCGCTACGCCCATTATCGCGTTCAGGTTAGCTCCGTCGTAATAGTTGAGCCCGCCGGCTTCATGGACTATCCTGGTTATCTCCAGTATATTTTTATCGAAGATGCCCAGGGTATTGGGGTTCGTCAGCATGAGACCCGCCGTGTCGTCCCCCACCGCTCTCCTGAGCTCCGCTAAGTCCACGCCGCCCTCTTGGTCCGACGGGACGTTTATGACCTCGTAGCCGGTCATGCTGGCGGTAGCCGGATTTGTGCCGTGCGCGGAGTCCGGAACGATGATTTTAACGCGATTACTGTCGCGCCTGGAATCGTGCCACGCCTTTATCAGAAGGACGCCGGTGAACTCGCCGTGCGCTCCGGCCGCCGGCTGAAACGTCATTGCGTCCATGCCGGTGATCTCGCAGAGCAGGCGCTCAGCCATGAACAGTACCTCCAGGCACCCCTGCGCGGTTTCAGGCGCCTGAAGCGGATGGACACCTGTGAAGCCTGGCAGAGCCGCCATCTCATCGTTTAGTTTCGGGTTGTATTTCATCGTGCATGAGCCAAGCGGGTAGAATCCGTCGTTTACGCCGTGAGTGCGTTTCGCTAGCTCCGTGTAATGACGTGAGATATCGGGCTGCGCCATCTGCGGCAGACGCGGCGCACTCTTTCTCAAGAGACTGCCGGGCAAGTCTTTTTTAGGGACGTCGAGGGACGGCAGCACGGGGAACGAGCGGCCGTTTTTGCTCTTCTCAAAACTCAGCTTCATCTGACTGCCTCCTTCAATGCGCTGACAAGCCCGTCTATCTGCTCTCTCGTGTTCATCTCGGTGACACACCAGAGAATGCCTCCGTCCACGGGCAATCCTCCCAGAATATCGCGTCCGGCGAGACGTTTTTCTATCACCGACGCGTCCTGCGGGCAAGCCGTGACGAACTCATGGAAGAACTCGCCGGAGTAGAGCAGTTCGAACCCTTTTATGGCACTTATTCTCTCCGCCGCATAGCGCGCCCGGGAGACGCACTGCTCCGCGACGCTCCGCAAGCCGTCCGGACCCATCACCGTGAGGTAGACGGACGCCGTAAGGGCACAGAGCGCTTGGTTGGAACAAATATTAGAAGATGCTTTTTCCCTTCTTATATGCTGCTCTCTCGCCTGAAGCGTGAGGACGAACGCCCTTTTGCCGTCTAAATCCTTAGTCTGCCCCACTATCCTGCCGGGCAGCTTTCGCGACATCTCGGACGTGGCCGTCATAAATCCGAGGTAAGGCCCCCCGAAGGCCAGCGGCATTCCAAAGGGCTGCGCTTCGCCGCACGCTATGTCGGCCCCGCACTCCGCCGGCGTCTTAAGTATCGCGGCCGCGACAGGGTTTACGCCCATCACGAACTTGGCCCCTCTGGAGCGAGCGATCTCCCCCAGGCTCGCCGCGTCCTCTATGAGCCCGTAAAAATTTGGCTGCTGCACGTAAAAACAAGCGGCAGATTCGTTCAGCATCGATGCCAGCGCGTCGGCGTCCGTGACGCCGTTTTTAAGTGGTACGGTCTTCACCTCGGAATTTGCCGCGTAGCAGTAAGTCTTTATCGCGGAGATGACAGCCGGGTTCGTGGACTCCGAGACAAAGACCACGGAACGTTTTCTGTCACGGCACATCCCGACCGCCTCTGCGGCGGCGGAAGCGCCGTCGTAGACGGAGGCGTTGGACACGTCTAGCCCGGTCAGCTCGCACATCATGGTCTGGAACTCGAAGATCGACTGCAGGACGCCCTGGCTTATCTCGGCCTGGTACGGCGTATAAGCCGTGACGAACTCCTCTTTTGAAACTATCTGCTTTACCAGTGCCGGGATGTAGTGATTATACGCGCCGGCGCCGCGGAAGATGGACTTGAAAACCACGTTTTCCCGAGAGATCGCCTCGACTCTGCCGCGCACCTCGAACTCCGAGAGGCCTTCAGGCATGTCGAGGCCCTTTATCTTGAGGGAATCCGGCACCGCCGCAAAGAGATCGTCGAAGGTCTTAACGCCGGCCGAAGCCAGCATCTCTTTCTGTTCGGTTTCTGTCGAAGGGACGTAGTATGCCACCGTTATCCCTCCTCTTCACAGAATGTTTCGTAATCCTCCGCGCCTAAAAGTTCCTCGTGATCCGAAATATCGCCAATCTCGACGAGCCACGCTCCGTAGGGATCCGAATTCATCAGCTCTGGATTGTCGGCCACCTCTTTATTTACGGCCTTCACCACTCCGGTGAGCGGGCTCACCAAGTCCGACACGGCCTTGACGGACTCGACGTCGGCTATCCGCTCCCCCTTAGCCGCCTCGTCTCCAATCTCCGGAAGGTTGACGAATACGAGGTCTCCGAGCTCGTGCTGCGCGTAGTCCGTGATGCCTATTCTAGCCGTCCTGCCGCCGAGATCTTGAACCCACTCGTGAGTCTTAGAGTATGAGAGTTCTGATGGAAAGTTCATAATAAATTCCTCCTCCTCAATTTTCGGTTTATTTTGCTCGTTTATAGAAGGGCAGCGGGACCACCTCCGCCGCGATCCTGCGCCCCCTCACATCGACCTCGACCGCGGTGCCCTGATTCGTGTACGGTTCATCCAGAAGCGCCATTGCGACCGGATATCCGAGAAATGGGCAGTGGGTGCCGGACGTGGTTTTTCCTGCCGGAGCGCCGTCCGCGTAGACGGTTTCGTTTTCGCGCGCGATGCCCTTGCCGGTAATCCGCAGGCCAACCCGCCGTCTTTGGGGCTTTTCACGCCCGACCAGGGCGGATTTACCGATGAAGTCGTCCTTGTCCATCTTCACCCCGTACGCCAGATCCGCCTCGAACGGCGTGACGCTGTCGTCCATCTCATGTCCGTAAAGCGGCATTCCTGCTTCAAGCCGCAGCGTGTCGCGCGCGCCAAGGCCCGCCGGGACAAGGCCGAAATCAGCGCCGGCGTCCAAGAGCTTATCCCAAAGCCCTGGCGCGTCCGTTTTCCGCAGATAAAGCTCGTAACCCTTCTCGCCGGTATAACCGGTCTGGGAGACGAGACACTTTACGCCGCCCACCGCGACGCCGTCGATAAACGTGTAGTATTTTTTCGGTATCCCCGATTCGTCGGTGAGCCGCCGTAAAATTTCATCCGAAGCTGGTCCTTGAAGGGCAATCTGCGCCGTATCGTCCGAGATATCCTCCATTGCCGCGTCGCCGGAAAAGCGCTCTTTCATCCACGATACGTCCTTCTCCCTGTTGGCGGCGTTTACGACGACCAGATATTTCTCCTCCCCGTACCGGTAGACGATCAGATCGTCCACCACCCCGCCGGACTCGTTGCACATGAGAGAATAACGCACCTTGCCGTCCGGCATCCCCCGAAAGTCGTTCGACAGGAGCCTCTGCAGGTTCGAGAGAGCGTCCTTTCCCGTAAAGAGCACCTCGCCCATGTGAGAGACGTCGAACAGACCCGCCTTTGTCCTGACCGCCATATGTTCGGCTATCACTCCGGAGTACTGAACCGGAAGCATGTAGCCGGCAAATGGCACGATCTTGCCGCCGAGCCTGACGTGATTCTCGTAAAGCGGCGTGCGTCTTTCTTCCCCACCGGAACTTACATGACCTGACACGCTCATTCCCCCTTATGATTTTCGTCCCATAAAAAAAACAGAAACACGCCCAGTAACCAGCGCGTCCCTGTTTTTTTGCCTGAAAGATTCTCCGCTTTGAACGGATTGCCTCTTCGGCGCCGCAAAAAGCTAAAAAAGATCAAAAAGCGGCTTTCCAGAGTCTCGTCCGATACCGGTCCTTTTGCCTGAGAGTTTTCGCGTTTCACCTTCGGCGCCGCGCAAGCGCGGTCTCTCCCGATACCATCAACCGACATTATTTAATTAGGTATAATATTCTCAAATAGCGCTTAAAAAGGCAAGAGGGTAATTTTGCCCGGCGACATGTTACCGCGTTTTCCCTTTTTCCTTTACGGACGCGCTATCCTCCCCATAAAGAGAATCGTTCCGGAGCGGTTATCCTCTATCATAAAGAGGAAAGGATGGTCGGCCAGGAAAACGACCGCCGGTTCCTCCGGCGCATACGCGGCGCTCATCCGCGCCATTCCGACCGCGGTCGCGGCGGAGGCCTCCGTGCCGCTCTCGTCGGCCTCCACAAAGGCCTTGTGCGCAACAGCGTTTATATAGAGGTCTCCTTTACCGTTCATAAGCGAAAAATCAGCCGCCCTCTCATCGAAAGCGCTCCTCACTCCAAGCGCCTCGAGCGCTTGGACGAGGTCAAACGTGCTTTCGGCCTTGAACTTCGGTATAGAGAGATCGACGCGCTTTCTCTCAGGCTTCGAACGAAAGGCCTCGATCATTCCGGCGTCGAGATTGCCCTCGATCGCCGCTAGTCCGTCTTTTTCCCTTGGCAGAATCAGCAGCATCGAGAACGCGCCGCCCGCGTATGGGAGCCTTACCGCCTGAAGTGTATCCGTCTCGAAATACTCGGCGCTGCGTATGGAATGCATCATCGGGGTCATTACGCGCTCGCTGCCGGAGATGAAAAATTCCTTCTCGGACGTAGCGGCTTTTTGGAACTCATCGGCCCACGCGGCCTTGAAATACAGGGCGTTAACGAGCACGAGCCTCGAATCGGGACCGACGCTGTTGGGCGGCAGGATGTCCGTAATTTTCCCCTTTGTGCGCTCCGCCACCCAGTCGTTTATCGTCACGCGCGAATGTTCGGGCTGTTTTTGGAAGTCGACGGGTAAAAGTTCCGCGTCGTACGAACTCTCCAACAGACGCGTAAACGACCTGAGAAATCTATAGCCGCGCTGAGACCAGATGGAATTCGCGATCAGTAGCTCGACGCCGCCCGGCGCGCTCAGGAGCTCCTCTCTCAGCGCCTCGCCGGAGACGTGTATGCCGTCAGTGAAGCGGAGAACTTTTTTCATCTCACCGGCCGTGTCGCTGGCGGCGCCGGCGTATGTCATCGCTAACGCCGCTGAAACGCTGTACGGCGAGAAACAGAGGTTTTGCCGCGCGTCGCCTGAGGCCGTCAGTTTGCCGTACAGATCGACCGCAAGAGAGTTTACGGCAAGCGCGGCGGAGTTCTCCCCCGCAGATCCATGCGCGGGCCTGACCAAGATTACCGCGAGCACCGCGGGGATCAGCAAAAGAATAACGGTCAGATTTAAGATATAGTTTGCGCTATTTTGAATCTTCATTCCGCTCACACTCCACTTCAAAATTTTAAAAAGCGTTAAATATATAACATGTCACCGGATCCGTCACAAGTAACAAACCCGAGACACGCGGATTGCAATAATATACAGTCACGTTCCCGTAAATGAGAACGTCAAAAACCACAGTTATTATACTGACAATTTCAACGCAGGTAGTAATCAGCCATCAGATGAAGCCTTCTGGCCTCATTCAGCGCCCGCAGTATGCCCTCCCGGAGAGACTCCAGCGATTCTGTGCCTTCCGGCAGACCGGAGCCGTCCGCGATTTTTTCGCCCTCTATGTAAAGCGCCTCTTTCGGCCGCCTCTCCACCCTTATATCGTAAGGCGCAGTCTCCATTTGAAGATGATCCCACAGCAAGCGGGCCGTCCTGCCGAACAGTTCACGCGTCACCTCGTCGTCACTCCCCCTCCAGACAGGTTCGTCCCCAACCATGAGGCGCGCGTCGCCGGAAATTACCTCGACTCGTGTTCTGAGAGCGCCCAGCGCGTATTTTCTGTTTATCCTTATGCCGTTTTCCTCCAGATACTTGACGGCGGAGGCGATTCTCTCACGCTCCTCCGGGTGCGTCTGATAAATGCCCGGATCGACGTATGCCCGCTTCAGGCTCTCCTCCCGCAGACGCTCCTGCAATGTCAGAACGCCGACCGGATTGTATCCTGCCTTTGTGAGCGCCCGAATCCCGTGCGCGTCGGCCTCTTTTTCAATATCTATGCTGTATGCGCCCATTACGGCGACCTGCAGCGCGTTTGCCGCGATTATTCCCGCCGCCTGCCCCCTGCTCGCTATCATAGCGGCAATGGCGATCAGTGTCATCCTGTCGTTGCGCGCCATCTGGATAAGGATGTGCTTCTTGTCGGCGTGCGCCATCTCGTGAGCTATCACGCCGGCCAGTTCGATATCCGTCTTCACAAAATTCATCATGCCTGTGGACACGTAGATCGGCCCGCCGGCCAAGGCAAAGGCGTTTATCATCTTGTGGTCAATTATCTTCACCTCGTAGGGAAGATTGCGTTCCATAAACGGTTTCAGGCGGTTCACAATGGTCTCGGCAAGGGCTGTCTGAACCGGGTCGGCGATGACGTTCATCTTGCGCTCAACTTCCGCTGAGCCGTTTTTCGCGAGTTTTTCTTCCTGGGGGGTAATGTCAGACGATGCCATGTCAGGCGAAAGCACAACGGGAGCGGCAAAGGCCGCTCCCGTAAAAAACGCGAGTGATATCACTGTCTTAAGTAAAAAGCTCAAACATTTTTTAAAACTGCGGAATTTTTTCAGGCTAAGTCCTCCAGGCACTGATTTGCCCGCTTCAGATATTCGAGGCCACTCCCTGCGAATATCCCCTCATGGCAATCCTGCTGCGCCCCATGGACAAGAGCGTCTTTCTCATCTCCGCCAAGTTTTCCTCGAGAATCTGACGTATTTTGCCCTCCCTGTCGAGAAGGCCCTGCCCCAGTTCCCGAATCTCATCGATCTGCCGCACGATCTGGTTGTATCCGCTCTCGCCTATCCTGTCGGATATCGCGTTCCAGAAAACAGGCCCCTCTCGCCCTTCAGCGAGGCCAAGGCCCGAGGATATGTGGTTCCAGCGCTCGAGCAAGGATTCCTGGCGCGATATAACTGCCTGCTTCCGCTGGAGGACGTCTAAAAGCCCCTCCATATCAGACTGCTTGACCTTTTCCTCCTCTATGTCGACCAGCCCTTCAAGGGATTTGTAAAGTTCCAGTTCTTCCTCCACAAGACTATTTACCTTGTTGAAAAGCTCAGTAGGCAAAATTTGTCCCTCCCGCCGACGGAGTCACCGCCGCAACTTTTTTTCCTGCCGTTTCCATTTTAAGCTTAGATATAGCCTCAACCCACGTCGCTTTCAGCTCTTCGAGCATCTGACGCACCATCCTCACCGGAACGCCGTCCTTCTTGACGTTGGCGTCCACTAGCTGATAGTACATGTAGTCGTACAGGCGGAGCAAAGAAGCAGCGACTTCTCCGCCCTGTTCGAGGTTGAGCGTTATCATCAGTTCCCGGACAACCGCCTGAGCCCTTTTAAGGTGGTTGTTGATCTGTTCGACATCGTTCACATCTATAGCCCTTTCGGCGGCCGCGCATGACCTTATCCCTATATCATACGTTATGATCAGCAGCTGCTCCTTGGACGCCATCTGTATCTGATTGACCCTGTACGTGTCCTGAGCCTGCTGCGCAAAACGTTCATCCATCCAGATTCGCCCCCTCACTATTACTATTGTCGGACGGCGCTTCAATGTTGTTTAGGCTCCGCGCGCTCCCTCAAAAAAGGGAATTTCCATGATGAAAAAGAAGCTATACAGAAGATTACACCGTTGAACAGCCGTGCACAACGCTAATAAAGCCTAGAATTTATTTTGTATTTTACGTAACACACGCTGCACAAATCTCCCCATCCCGGAGGCCGTTCAATCCTTACCCAAAAAACGGAGCGATATCTCCATGAGTTTTTCCGCCTCCAGCGGTTTTGCGACGTGGGCGTTCATCCCGTACGAGAGCGCCTTATCAATATCTTCCTTAAAGGCATTCGCGGTTATTGCGACGATGGGCACGCTGTCCGCGTCGGACCTTTCAAGGCCGCGAATGCTCGTTGCGGCTTCATAGCCGTCCATGCCGGGCATCTGAACGTCCATAAAGACGATATCGTATGTATATTCGGGCGAATCCCGGAACATCTTTAACGCGGCCAGCCCATCTTCGGCCTCGTCTACGGACATGCCGGCGGATTCAAGAATATCCCTCGCGATGAGGCGGTTTATGGCTACGTCATCAACGACGAGCCCCCTCTTGCCCGCGAACTTTCCTGACGGATCGGTTATGACGTCTTCGGGCGGGAGGTTCTCTACCGATTCTTTGAGCCAGATTTCGAAACTGAACTCGCTCCCCTCTCCGACCTTGCTGTTAACGGCGATGTCGCCGCCCAGCATACGCACTATTTTCCTGCTTATCGCGAGCCCGAGACCGGTTCCGCCGTATTGTCTCGAAATGTTCCCGCCCCCCTGTTCGAACTCCTGAAACAGCTTCGACATGATGGGGTCAGAGATACCTATGCCCGTATCGCGGACGACGAACGAGATGAGCGCTTCGCCGTCCCGCCGCTCCGAGCACTCCATGCGGAACTCGATCCTTCCGTATTCCGGGGTGAACTTCGCGGCGTTGCCGAGAATGTTTATCAAAACCTGGCGGAGCCTGAGCGAGTCGCTGATGAACGTGACAGACGGGATCGATTCGTATGAGACGACGAACGTGATATTCTTCTCGTCGCACCTCGGTTTGATAATGCTCCCTACCGTAACGGCGAGACGTCTTAAATCGACCGGCTCCTCGGATAATTCGATTTTACCCGCCTCGATCTTCGATATGTCCAATATATCATTCAGCAAGCCCAGAAGATGCCGGGAGGAAGATTCGATCTGGCGGACGTGATCCTTTATTTCGTCTGTGCCGCACCCCTCGCCAAGTTTTCTCTTTACGATATTTGTCATTCCGATGACCGCGTTCATGGGGGTGCGTATTTCGTGACTCATCCTCGCCAGAAAATCGCCCTTGTGTTCGTTCGCCCGATTCGCTTCCAAAACGGCTTTTTCGAGTTCCTGCTGCTGGTTTGCCATCTCCGTGACGTCTGTCGTCGTGATGACGTATCCGATTTTTTCCCCGTTTCTTTCCGTGAGATACGCCGCGCTGCCTTTGACATACTGATTAACGTCCTCCAAGAAGCGGACGGAAGCCTCCCGCCCTTCGAGAAGTGCCTGGATCGGACAGTATTGCGAACCGGCGGGGTAAATGCTGTTTTCGCTGTACGGCGTCCCGATCACGTCCTCCAATTTCTGACCGCGAAGGCCGAGCGCTTCGTGGTTCGCGTATATTATATTTCGATCCATGTCAGTTATGCATAGAGGCCCGCTCACGCTCTCCTCTATGCTGTCCGCCATCTCGTCAAACGCGTCGGCTAAGGTTCCAAGCTCGTCTTTTAGCGGAGCGTTGAAGCGAAACTGCCGCTCGCCCGAGTGAAAACGGGATATGCCTTTTATGAGGTTCGTTATGCTGTTTGTGAATATCGAGGCCATCCATATCGCTATCAGGACGACCAACACGATCATTATGCCGGCAGATACGACGAGCTGGACAGCCGTATCCAGCAAGTTTTTGCTGATAGCGTCCTGACTCTCCTTTTCCATTCTCCGCAGGTCATTATCGGCGTCCGTTATGAGACGGTCCAGCACGTCCTTAGTCTCCATCGCCGGACGTTGGAAGTGATCGAGACCGGCGCCGATCGTGACGACGCCAAACCCCCTTTTCGACTCGCCGTAATGCCCGGTGTAATATGGAATAGCCGCGGCGGTGGTGAGTTTCGTGAGCCCGCTCCACAGAATCAGGAACGATCCCGAGCCCCCCTCGGATGTCAGGTCAAACCACCCGGTACATTGCGGCGCGTTGTTGAGATAGCGCCCGTCCAGCCCTACGAGCCCGGCCGCCGTAAGTGCCGGCGCGGGCCTTTTGTTCACGGACTGCTCGACAAACGTCGGCTGATCCTTTATAAATTCGGTGTAACTTTTGCCGCTCTTACGCCACGCGTCGTAAATGCTCTCCTCCAGCCACGGCACCTGCGGTTCGCCCGTTTCAGGGTCGAAGCCGGTTATCGAGTGGTGACGCGGGTGACAGATGCTGCGGCACTTGTAATCCCAAATAAACGCGTAGTTCCCGTCGTAGGCGCTGGGCAGCTCAGTATAGCGGGCTTCTGTTGGCATCAGATGATCCGTAAACTCCATGAGGTGGTCGTGATTCAGCGCGAGCGTCACGTAGCCGATTTTTTCACCGTTTTCGACTACGGGCGCGGCCCATCGGACGATACCCTCAAATCTTTTGCCGTTAGGGTTCTCCATCCCCGAGTAAGCTTCTTCTTCCGGTTTGAACTCCAGCCCCCGCGCGGCCAAATTTTCCGGCGTGTACATGCCGATGAAGTGCGACGGGACATAAGCGCCTATGACATCCGAGACGTATATCTCCCCGGGCGCCAGATTTTTTAGCTCCTCGAAATACGTCTCGGCCTTTACGAACGTGCCGCGCCTGTCGGAAACGTCCTCGAGAGCTCCGCTCATCCGCTCGGACGTGACGGCCTTTATGATCTCCTTCCCATCGAGGCCGACGAAGGTCGCTTCGAGATAAAGCGGCTTGTACTCGTATTCAAACGGGTCAGGCGTTCGATAACGGAAGCTCCTGTCGTTCTCCCTGTTCGATGATTCGACTATCCTGCCGGGAGGGGGCGTCTGAGTCGGAATCCAGGATTTTCCATCCGGCGCGAGCGCCCATTCGCCCTTTTTAATGAGCCTCCCCAGCTTGTTTTCAATAAATTGCCTGTAATTTTGGGCGGTCGGCTGCATCGCCGCGATGAAGCGGATATCGTCGTCCCTTTCGTAAAGAAAGTCGGCAACCCGGCGCGCCGTATCGGTCGTCATCCGCTCTATGTCCTCAGTAGCTCTGGCGTTTAAGGCAGAGACCGAATTGTTCACTGAGATCCCGCCGGTTCTGGAAAGCGCTTCGTTCATCAACGCGGCCAGTTCCCGCGTTCTCGCGCTGAGATCACTGCCGAGCGCCCCAAACTGCCTCCAAGCGATATAGGTGAGCAGCACGAGCGGAATGACCTTGATCAAGAGGAATAAAAAGATGAGCTTGGCCCTCATTCCAAAGCCAAACCGATTTTTAAGATTTAAAACCGCGGCACGAAAAGCGCCGGTGATACCCTTCATCGCCACCATCTCTTCCCGTTACTGGGACTAAGCGTCATCGGGCGTTATCGTAAATATTGTTGCAAACACACAAAAATAATGACGCCGCAAGCGTCATTATAATCTATTATCTTGAAATCATGTTAAAAATTTGGCGGCCGGCTAAATGGCCGGCGGCTCAGAGGTAGAAAGCGGCGGCGGTAACGTACTGCTCTATTGACCTCTGCTCCTTTGCCGCTTTGATCGCGTGGAGAAAATGACCGGCGTCCGCCGTCATGCCTTCCATCTCCAGCCTGTCGCGGGCGTTCAGGAATATTTTGGAGTGGAGACGCCAGAACATCTCTATCAAGTGCGGCGGGTCATCCATGATGAAGCGCGCGAGGCGGGCGTTCTTTATGATGTCCACCACAAGGGCCCAGCCCTTTGCCAGCTTCGATACGAGCACGACGATACCGCCCGGCTGAACCATCACTCGGGCGTCATCTTCTCTGTAGTCCGGTCCTTCCATATAAAGGAGCTGTTCGCGGATATTCGCCGCGATATAGCCACGGTTGTATGACTCGAACTTGCAGTAGTAGTTCAGGTACGCGTCGAGAGTCAGCCAATTTTCGACGCCTGAGAGCGCTAGCATCCAGTTGGAGGGCAGTTCCCCGCCTAGACCGGCGCTCACCGCCTCCGCTCCCGCAAGGGCCCTGTCACAGTTCATAAGGCGATACATCATGAACCACTCATCCCGCTCCTTTTCAAAGAAAATGGAGTATATCTGAGCCGATTTCGTCCCGTCAGGGCTCGCGATTACCTTGAACATCTCCCCGTACGGCATGTACTTGGCAGCCTCAGCGTCAGACGCAAACGCAGCCGTATTCTCCGTGACCAACAAAAGCTCGCGCCCGCCCCAAAAAAGAACGCTGCCCGTCTCCTCGGGAGGATTCAGCAATGGGACGGAAAAATTCACAAAATCATTATCCTTCAGAATATCCCATACCTCGATCGGTATTTCGAGTTCCGGTTTCAATGCCGATATGGATATCAATTCTTACACCCCGTTCGAGAGGTTCGATAATCCATTATCGAGATTTATAATCCTTTACTTCATTAACATCGGATGTTGAGGACTGGCGCTTTACAGCGGAGAACTTATAATTTTTTTACTTTACTCCGCGAAACAGCTCAATAATATGTTAGAATAATTTGGCAAATGGAGGCGATTGACTTGAAAATCAGTGATAGCAATATCTACAACGGTGAGGTACTTACGATAAATCACGGCGCGGTGAACGACGAAGTCGAGGTCGTTTTAGACGGCGGGAGCGTGAGGCTCGTTTCGATTATTACGAACAGGAGCGCAAAGGGGCTTGGCCTTACGCCTGGCAGGAAGGTCGCGGCGATCTTTACGCAAACAAGCGTCATTCTGCTGACGGACGCCGAGGGCGTTCGCTTCTCGGCAAGGAACCAGTTGGACGGGACAATAACGTCCATAAGGGAGGGCGCCGTGAACGCCCAGGTATTGGTGCGCCTCGACTGCGGGGAGAGCCTCGCGGCCATGATCGCGATAGACTCGCTTAGGAACCTCAAGCTCGAGGCGGGAACGAGAGTTACGTCTCTGATAAAGGCATCGAACGTAATCTTAGGAACGCGGGAATAAATTCCCTTTTGAGTATTGCCTATAAAATCTAAAAAACTTCCTCATATAATCAGGTCTCTCAGAAACAGGAATTACAGCCTGTTTTTCGCCTCGCTGTGCATCTCGCAAGTCGGCTTGTGGATGCAGAGGGTGGCGATGGGATGGCTCGTTTACCGCCTGACGGACTCAACAGGAGCGCTTGGCGTCATAGACTTCATAGGCGCTGTTCCGACAGTGATCCTGATTCCTCTGACAGGTTATCTGCTGCCAAAATTCGATCCCAGATCCGTCCTTCTCGTTACTCAATCACTTCTCATGTCCTCTGCGGCCCTTCTTGGAGCGCTGACTCTGACCGGTTACGCCTCCTACACATGGCTGCTCCAGATCGCGCTCGTAATGGGCGTGATAAACGCGTTCGACTCGCCCATCCGTCAATCAATAGTGGTAAAGTTAGTCGATCACAAGGAGGACGTATCGAACGCCGTGGCGCTTAATTCTTCGGTGTTCAACGCGGCGAGGCTGATCGGCCCGTCGATTGCCGGCGTCGTAATAGGCAGGGTCGGCGAGGGCGTCTGCTTTCTTCTGAACGCGGCGTCTTACTTCGCCACGATCTTCGCTGTGAAGGCGATTAAAATCACCGGCGCCCCGGAAAAAGCGGCCGGCGGGAAGCGGGAAAGCTTGCTGGAAAGGTTTCGCGTGCTCCGCCGTTTCCCTCCGTTCGCGTACGTTCTCACACTCGTGTCGATCGCGGGCGTCTTTGGGGTGCCGTACTTAGCCCTTATGCCCGCGATGGCAAGGACTGTACTCGGCGGCACGTCCAGGACAATGGGGCTCCTCCTCATGGCGGTTGGGGTTGGCGCGCTCGCGGGCTCGCTCTTAATGGCCGCGCGAAAGTCTCCGGTCGGTCTCGACCGCTGGGCGATCCGCTGCAGTCTGGCGTTCGGCGTCTCCGTCTCCATATTCGCCCTGTCCCGTTCCGTAGGGATGGCGATGATACTCGGCGCTCCGGTTGGATTCTTCATGGTAACTGCGCTGATCTCCTGCAACACGTTCCTCCAGACTATGGTGGACGACGAACACAGAAGCCTGATGATGTCGCTTTACGTCGCCGCGGTCACGGGCATAGCCCCGGTCGGAAGCATTATCATCGGGCAGCTCGCGGAGATGATAGGCACATCGGGAGCGCTTTGCGTGAGCGGAATGATCTGCGTGGCTGCCTCGCTCTACTTCTCACGGAAATTGGATTCGTGCCGCACAATGATACTGCGCAACCTCAAGGCGCGCGGTTTCCCCCTAAAAGACGGATTCCGGTGGGAAAAATGAAACGCCGGGGTTTTTTCCCTGTGCTTAAGAGAGCCATTATCCCTTGACCCTTTGTTTTATTTATCATATTATCTGAAAATAAGAATTGACGGAGGTTGATTCACAATGAGCGGACCCTTCCCAACACTAAAGACGGACGATTTTATCCTTCGAGAACTCACTGATGACGATCTCGAAGCGATAAGCTCGATCTGGGGCAGCCCGGACGTAACTGCGAAGCTCAGTTCCGGCCCGCTGTCACACGAGGAATCCGTGCAGATGCTCTACGTCCTCCGATCCCTCTGGGATAACGACGCCGGCATCCGCTGGGGCGTAGAGCTTGACGGGCAGCTCATAGGCACATGCGGCTTCCACAACATAAAAACCAGTACCAGGCGCGGAGAGCTTGGATATGAGCTGGGATACGAGTTTTGGGGCAGAGGTCTCATGCGCAGGGCGCTGTGTCCGGTTTTGGATTACGGCTTCAACATCTTGAGGTTTGAACGGATAGAAGCCTTTATCAACGTAGACAACGACAGGTCCTCGGGCCTTCTCAAAAAACTCGGGTTTGTCGATGAAGGAATTTTGAGGGACTACGCGCCTACACCCAAAGGACTCATAGACCAAAGGTGCCTGTCACTCCTCAAACGCGACTGGCAGGCACTCTGATCAATCTCAAAACAACCCTGTCACCCTCCCGGCGGCGTCCACGTCGATCGAACACGCAGCCGGGCGCTTTGGAAGGCCGGGCATCGTCATTATCGTCCCCGTTATCGGTATCAAGAACCCCGCTCCCGCCGACAGCCGAACTTCTCTCACGGTGAGCGTGAACCCCTCCGGTCTGCCCTTTTTATCAGGGTCGTCGGATAAGGACGCCTGGGTCTTTGCCATACAGACGAGGAGATTGTCCTTGCCGAGGTCTGAAATCCGCTTGAGATCCTTCTTAGCCTTGTCCGTGTAGACCACGTCCGCCGCGCCGTATATTTTTACGGCGATCGTCCTTATTTTTTCCTCCGGGGACGCGTCCGGTTCGTACAGAAATTTGAAGTTATTTGGCCTGCCACAAGCCTCTATCACCGCGTCGGCCATTTCCAGCCCGCCCTGCCCGCCGCACGCCCAGATGTCGGATTTTACGACAGGGACGCCGAGCGGCGCGCATCTCTCGCGAATAAAATCAATCTCCTCTCCCGCGTCTGTCGGAAATACGTTTATCGCGACAACGACGGGAAGGCCGAACGACAACATATTCTCCACATGTTTTTCGAGGTTTGGAATGCCGCGCCGGAGCGCGTCCATGTCGATATTTCCCAGTTTCTCTTTTGGGAGGCCGCCGTGCATCTTAAGAGCGCGCACCGTGGCGACTATGACGACCGCGCCCGGCTTGAGCCCGGCGAGACGGCACTTGATGTCGAGGAATTTTTCGGCGCCGAGATCGGCCGCGAAACCGGCCTCGGTGATCAGATAGTCCGCGAGTTTCAACCCATACCTTGTCGCGGTCACACTGTTGCAGCCATGCGCTATATTGGCGAACGGCCCTCCGTGGATAAAGGCTGGCACGTGTTCGAGCGTCTGGACGAGATTCGGCTTGATGGCGTCCTTCAGAAGCATCGCCATAGCCCCCTGCGCTTCGAGATCGCCGGCGCGCACCGGCGAACCGTCGAAGGAGTAGGCAACGATTATCTCGCTGAGCCTCCTCTTGAGATCATCGATACCGTCCGAAAGACAGAGTATGGCCATTATCTCGGAGGCCACGGTTATATCGAAGCCGTCCTCCCTCGGCACTCCGTCAGCCTTTCCGCCCAAGCCGACGACGATATGCCTCAAGGCGCGGTCGTTCATATCCAGCACCCTCTTGAACGCTATCTGCCGGGAATCTATGCCGAGCGGGTTGCCCTGTTGGATCGAATTGTCGAGCATCGCGGCCAGCAGATTATGAGCGGAGGTTATGGCGTGAAAATCCCCCGTAAAGTGTACGTTTATGTCCTCCATCGGGACAACCTGACTATATCCGCCGCCCGCCGCGCCGCCCTTTATGCCAAACACCGGACCCAAAGAGGGCTCCCGTAGCGCCAGGCACGTTTTTTTCCCCTTGAGCGCCAGTGCCTGAGCCAGCCCGACAGAGGTGGTCGTCTTGCCCTCGCCCGCAGGAGTTGGCGTCACAGCTGTGACGAGAATCAGCTTCCCGTCCGGCCTGTCCTTGATTCTTTCCCATAGCCCGAACGACGCCTTGGCCTTATACTTGCCGTAAAGTTCAAGCTCGTCTTCCTCGATTCCCAGCTTCGCCGCGATTTTTACTATGGGTTCCATCTCCGTGGACTGAGCTATTTCGATATCGCTTAGATGTGACAAACGAACTTCCCCTCCCTAATTTTAAACTTATACTAATTTGCTATAAATAAGCTGTTTACGATGAGGCGGAGCGGTTATACGAGCTGGTCTTAACGCTTCACCCTTCATGCCTTTGATTTCAAATTGGCATTAAACGCCTGCCAGCTGAAGCGTGTTTTGCATTAGCATCGCTATCGTCATCGGGCCAACGCCGCCCGGCACCGGAGTGATGAACGAAGCTCTTTGGAGCGCCGGCTCAAACTCCACGTCTCCCACGAGCGCGCCGTCCACCCTGTTAATCCCGACATCGATCACGACAGCTCCAGGCTTGATCATTTCCCCTGTCACAAAATTGGGTATGCCCACTGCCGCCACGACAATATCACCTCTGCGGACGACATCCGGGAGGTCTTTTGTGCGGCTGTGACACATCGTTACGGTGCAGTGCCGCGAGAGGAGCATAGCCGCCGCTGGTTTGCCCACGATATTGCTCCGGCCTACCACAACGGTCTCCAAGCCTTTCATCTCGATACCCGTGGAGTCCAAGAGAGCCATAATCCCCATCGGAGTACAGGGCGCCACCGTGCTCTCGCCAGACCACAACCTGCCGATGTTGTAAGGGTGGAACCCGTCCACATCCTTTTGCGGGAGGATCGCCGAAATGACCTCTTTCGTATCGATGCCTTCCGGCAGCGGCAGCTGAACCAGAATGCCATGCACCTCCCGGGAGGCGTTCAGCCTTCCTATAAGCGCCAGAAGCTCTCCGCGCCCGGTATCCCCCGGCAGCCGGTGCATAAAAGAGTTCACCCCGATCTCCCGGCACGCCTTTTCCTTCTGGTTGACGTAAACAGCGGAAGCGGGGTCATCCCCCACCAGCACAACCGCAAGCCCGGGCCTGTCCCCTTCGGAACGTCCAGATAGCCGCGCTTTCATATCCTTCCTGAGATCAGCCGCGATTTTTTTACCATCGATTATACTTGCAGGCATCCGCTCAGCCCCTTTACTAAGTAAATTCACAAGTCAGCTCGTCCGAGATATGCGCGCATAAGATACCTTTTTTGAACGCCGCAAACTACCTAAGCCGGTTAAGTAATCATAACACGTAAAACCAACATACTCACCCCTCCGGTGAAAGCTTTTGTTATACGCAAACGCAGCTTAACACCCGTTCCAGATATAAGTCAGCGTATATTATCTTCCTTTCCGCCCCGCCGTTTCTGGAGATTCGGCCAGATTCGGGTTTGGTTTGGGTGGGTTTGTATTTTGATGTTTTACGTTTTTGTATTTTGATGTTTGAGTTTGATGTTGACGAAGCCAGAACCGTCGCGTATAATCTCTCGTTGTGCCGAGGTGGTGGAAATGGTAGACACGCACGTTTGAGGGGCGTGTGGAGCAATCCGTACGAGTTCAAGTCTCGTCCTCGGCACCAACCAATTAAACCAACATAGTCCAACATAGTCCAAAAAGACATAAAAACCCGCTCACACAGCGGGTTTTTGTTATGTTGATTAGTCCAGAATAAACTAGTATAATCCAGTGTAATCCGGCAACATCTGGCCTACAAACTGGACTACAATAAAATTTGGGGTGGACTACAGTGGCATTGAGCGAAGTCAAGGTTAAATCAGCTAAAGCGAGGGATACGCGATTTCAACTTTCGGATTATGATGGACTTTACCTTGAGGTCATGACTTCCGGGAAAAAATACTGGCGGTTGCGTTATGTCCAAAACAAGAAAAGGAACTGGACTACAATAGGCGAATACCCGCTCATCGGACTACAGGAAGCACGAGAGCGCAGGGATAGTCTCAGGAAAAAACTCCGTGACGGCCTACAATTGAATTCGAAAGGGACTACATTCCGCGAGGTTGCGCTCGAATGGGCCGACGCCCATGACAAAAAAATCGCCAACGAGAAAGACCGTATAAAAAAACGCAACCAAATGAACAACCATCTGCTCCCGTTCCTTGGTGACAAACATATACATGAAATCACAGCCACTGAAATTTTATCCATATTGCAGAGGCTTGCGGAACGCGACAACTTTGAAATGCTATCCCGCATACGCAGCATAACGTCGCAGATATTCCGTTATGGCGTTGCGACCGGACGGTGTTCTAACGATCCTACATACGCGCTCAGGGGCGCTATTATTATGCCTAATAAACGGCACTACCCCAGCGCCAAAAAACCGGAAGATGTTGGTTTACTGATGCGGTCAATAGACGCATACCCCCATGACCTCGTCCGATGCGCAATGCAGTTTTCGGCGCTGACGTTTTGCCGCCCCGGAGAGATACGCAAGGCCGAATGGTCTGAAATTTCCGGCGACGAATGGCGCATACCCGAAGATAAAATGAAAATGCGTCGGCCTCATATTGTTCCGCTGGCGCGACAGACCATCGAACTGTTGCAAAAAACGCAACAGTTGACTGGACACGGCAAATACGTATTCCCCTCGAACCGAGCGCCCAAAGGCGACCGCCCTATGAGTGACGCGACCGTTCTCGTCGCGCTCCGTTCGATGGGATACACGAAAGATCAGATGGTGCCACACGGTTTTCGAAGCATGGCCTCGACATTGCTCAATGAAAACGGTTTTAACTTTGACTGGATAGAGCGTCAATTGGCGCACGTAGAAGGGAACAGCGTCCGGGCCGCGTACAACTACGCTGAATACCTGCCCGAACGCCGTAAGATGATGCAGTGGTGGGCGGATTACCTGGACGAGCTGCGAGGAAATTTGAAAGGATAAACCTCAAAAAAATGGACATTCTACTTGGCAAAAATGCCTGTAAAAGCAGTTAGAATCAACAAATTATGTGGACAAAATATTGAGTCTAATATTTGGAAAATAAAGCTGTGCGGGGCGTCAGGGAGAGCCCCGCGTAAGTTGTGGTTTGGGTGAGCCTACATGGATATCGCCTCCCTAAAAGTCAATTGTCTCTATGCCATACTCCTCACAGCATAGATGCTCGATCCTGCACCCTCTCGCGTTTTCCCAGCCCTTGCCGAAGATAGCTGCGTCGGCTTCAGCCAAAACGCCTATCGACCGCCCTAGAAACTGGAGCGCGTTGCCGTTGAAATCCTTGAAGAACGAATCAACGATGACAACATCCTCGCCGCGCTTCTCCCTTGCCAGCGTCTCCAAATGCTTCCTCTCTGCAAGTATCTCCTCGTCAGACCTTCCGCGCATCGGTTGCGA
>JAISYM010000048.1 GCA_031269875.1 Synergistaceae bacterium | reverse complement strand
AATCTAGCCTGGATATCCAAAAATAAATCCCTCCCTCTTTTTTCCGTTTCTTATTTCTTCATTACTCACTTTATCATACTTGAAAATATTTACAGCAAATTTATGAAACGGCCGTGATCTCGCACTGGTTCTCACTTGACTTCTCCTCAAAAATACAATATTATTGAATGCACGGGATATCATGAAGGTATTCTTGTTGCCATGAAGGTGACTCTCAGACGCGGAAGCGGAGGGGGCGCCTTTTCGTTTTGATGAAGGCGAACGTCAGTATCAGTAGAAAATAAAAAATGAGGTGACTGTTCGTATGCGCAAAATATTTGTTGCGATAGTAATGATTGTGATCTCTTGCGCCGCGCCGGCTTTTTCGCACGAACTCATACTGAAGCCAGCGAAGTTCAGCGCGCCTAAAGGCTCGGAACTGTCGATCGAGTTGCAGTCCACGCATATTTTCATCGTTAAAGAGGAGGTCGAGGATATTTCGACCATCAGGGCCGGAATTTTTCAGGGCGGAAAACTCGTGGAGAGCGCTCTTGCGCCGAACGAGCCGGATCTTCGCATTGATTTTTCCGTCAAAATACCGGACGACAAGTCCGCCTCCATTATATTGGCGAACAAGACTGGAGAGGTGTGGTCAGTCACGCCGGACGGTTCTAAACCAGGCACGCGCAAGTCGTTCGAGGATCAGGGCATAAAGGTGACGAGAGCCTCCCGCACCGATAAGTTCGCGAAGGCTATTGTCAACACGTCAGCGGCGGATAAAAATTTCGCGGCGGTCGTGGGCCAGGAACTCGAAATAGTCCCCGTAACAAACCCCGCGAACGCGAAAATCGGCGAGTTCTTCAAAGTTAAAGTGCTTTTCAAGGGACAGCCGGCGTCGTTTCCCGTATTCGCCACTTACGACGGGTTCGTCAAGGAGTACCAGAACACTTACGCCTATTACACGGAGTCTGACGCGGACGGCGTCGCGAATATTAAGATAACGGCGCCTGGTCTGTGGATCATCAGAACGTCGAAGGACGGCGAGCCTGGAGTAGCCGGCGAATTTGACACCAGGGCAATTCGCTCGATCCTTACTATACCGGTGAAATAGCCGATGCAATCGAAGGACCGGCCTGAGCGGGTGAAGGCAAAAACGCGCGTATGCCAGACAAGAGGCATCGCCGCCTTTTCTCCTGTTTTTGAAAAGGGGACGCCAGTCTCCTTGGGAGCGGCGCGCTTTTCCCAAAAGGCGCCGAGGCGAGGCGCCGCGCTTTTCATCTGCTTTCTCGTACCGGTTCTTTTATTGGCCGGCCCCGATACGGCGTCGGCACATGGGGTGGGTTACAGGCAAACCGGAAAAAGCGCCGTCGCGATAGAATTTTATTATTCGACCGGCGAACTGATGGCTTATCAGGAGTTTCGCGTCTACTCGCCGCGGGATGAAAAAAACTCTTTTCAATCGGGGCGGACTGACGAATTCGGGCGAGTCTCCTTCGTACCGGAGGTACCGGGAACATGGCGGATTGTCGTAAGCGACACCGAAGGACACAGAGCGGAAGCCTCCATACCCATAACCCAGGAGTTTTTCGACGGCGGCAGGGATCCTCGCCCCGTCTCCGTCAAATCCTCTATGCCGGAAGGGCTGGATCTTTTCCTTCGCGCTGCGCTCGGGGTAAGCCTTCTGTTTAACGCGGCTTTCCTCGTTCGGCTCAAAAGATGCATATAAGCGAAGGATTTCTCTCTCCCCAGGCGCTCGCCGCCGGATGGACCATAACCGCGGCCGGAGTCGCCTGGGGACTCAAAAAAATGGACCAGGAGAAGATCGTTCGCGTAGCAATGGCTTCGTCCGTATTTTTTCTTGCCTCACTTGTCAATATAAGGGTAGGACCCAGCTCCGCACATCTGGCGCTCATCGGGCCGATAGGATTGATACTGGGATGGACGGCTTTCCCGGCGATATTGACGGCGCTCCTGCTGCAGGCGGTGCTGTTTCAATTTGGGGGTATTCTGGTGCTTGGCGCAAACACGACGGTAATGGCCGCTCCAGCCGTGCTGGTTTATCTCGTCTTTGGACAGGCGGTTCGAGGCGCGGGCAAAAAGAACGCGAAAATCGCCGGCGCCGCCGCTTTTTTGGCCGGCTCTCTCGCGGTAATGGCAAGCGCCGGCATAGCGGGGATGTTCCTTTTCCTCTCCGACCGCGAGATGGCTCTTACCGCGAAAACAATCTTGGCTGTACATCTGCCGCTCTCCATAATCGAAGGCGCGGCGGCGCTCTTTATGACCATCTTCCTTAAGCGCACATTTCCTGATATTCTGAGCGGTGTCGAGCGGTCGTGATTTTAAGCGACCTCCACACTTGCCGTGATTTTGAGAATGAGTCAAGGCTCGATGCTCTCGACGCTCGCTGCCGCGTGATCTGCGCGTTTGCCTTCGCTTTTTTGCTGGCATCGCTTCGTGATATCGTCTCGTTATCGGTTGGAAGCGTACTGCCTCTCCTTCTGCTGTGCGTCGACGGAAAGCGCGGTTTCACGCTCATCGCCCGGCGTCTCTTATCCATGAACAAAATAAGCGTTCTCGTCGTCCTTTTCCTGCCGATTACATATCCCGGCGAGCGCGTGTTTTATTTATTCTCGGAGAAAGGCCTGTTTATCTCCTTCCTTATTGTATGGAAGCTCAACGTGATATCCGTCGTACTTTTAAAGATGGTCACCTCGATGGGCATAGCGCGAATCAACGGCGCGCTGGAGGGGCTGGGATTCCCGCTCAAACTGAGAACCCTGCTGCTTCTTACGGCGCGCTGCATATTTCTCCTGTCGGAGCGTTTCGGTACCATGTGCAGGGCGGTCGATCTCAGAATGGGAAATTCAGGTGGAATTTCCGGCTGCAGGGCGTTCGCTTACATGGTGGGGACGACGCTTATCCACAGTTCCGACCGGGCGGAGCGCACGGTTCTCGCAATCGGATGCAGGGGTGGAATTTCCGGTTTCTCCGGGCTTGCCGAATCGCGCTGGACGTGGAGAGAATCCTCCTTCTGCCTCCTGTTCCTCATTAATTCAGCGCTGCTTATTCTAGTATCACACTCACAAACCGGATTTGGCCCGCTCTTATGACCGCGCTTTTGACGGTAAAAAATCTCTCTTACGATTATCCCGACGGAACTCCAGCTTTACGCGGCTTATCGCTCGACCTCGAAGAGGGCGCTAAGATGGCGGTCGTCGGCTCGAACGGCTCCGGAAAATCGACATTGCTGCTTCATCTGGCCGGGTGCTTCGCGCCACAAAGAGGCGAAATATCCCTGCGCGGAAAGGCAGTGGGGGAAAACCTCCAGGCGTTGAAGGACGCGATCGGCATGGTCTTTCAGGAGCCCGACGATCAACTCTTCATGCCAAGCGTGGCGATGGACGCAGCCTTTGGGCTGATAGCGCGAAAAGTCAAGCCCGAAAGTGCGCTCGCCACAGCGCAGGCTTGTCTTGAAAGGCTTGGCATAGCGCATCTCGCCAACCGTCCCCCCCATCGCCTTTCAAGCGGTGAAAAACGCCTAGCCGCGATTGCCGGCATCCTGGCCATGAACCCCGAAATCATACTGCTCGACGAGCCGTCGGCGGCACTTGACCCAAGGGCGCGCCGTCAGTTGATCAGTATCTTGAAAGGGCTTGGAAAATCAATGATAATCGCGACTCACGATCTGGAAATGGCAAAAACAGTCTGTGACAGCGCGATCGTCATTCAATCCGGCCGCGTCGCCGCGGAAGGCTCGCCGGATAAACTGCTCGGCTGCGAGAAATTACTGGAAGAGTGTGGGCTTTGATCAGCCTCAACGGGCCGCCTGAAATCGCCAGCGGCGGCCCGTTGGGGTTGAGTTTTTATATCGTCTCCTGCGCCGTGCGGGCGATTATCTCCTCTTGGTGGTAGAGGTCGAGATCCACGAAATAGTCGCTGTAGCCGGCGACACGGACTAAAAGGCCTCTGTGGGACTCCGGTTCGCGCTGCGCTTGGCGCAGCGTCTCCTCGTCGACGACGTTGAACTGGATGTGATGCCCTCCCAGCTTGAAGTATGAGCGGATCAGACCGACAATCCCGTTAACGCCCTCTTCGCCCGCCAAGACCGACGGCAGGAAACGCTGATTTAAGAGGGTGCCGCCGGACTTTACCTGATCCATTTTGCCGA
Organism: Synergistaceae bacterium; assembly: GCA_031269875.1. GTDB lineage: Bacteria > Synergistota > Synergistia > Synergistales > Synergistaceae > JAIRNC01. The sequence goes on along the minus strand of JAISYM010000048.1, from coordinate 4,421 downwards.
GTGACTTGACCACGGCGGTCGGCCCGTTGCGATCGGCGCCGTGGCTGGGGGATGTGCCGTCGGAGATGGGCATCCCCTTGAAGCGGCCGTTCGGGGTCGCGGCTGTCATCTTGCCGAAGTAGTTATGGCAGGTCGTCGAGAGCATATTGATATGATAAGTCGGGCCAAGGATACTGCGTCTGCTGTCTATAGCGTTAAACAAACTGCCGTACACGCGCCGCATGAGATCATCCGCGTAGTCGTCGTCGTTGCCGTAGAACGGCGTCTTATTCCATATTGACAGACGAAGCGCCTCCGCCCCCTCCCAGTTTTTATTGCATATCTCCACGAGATCGGGGAGAGAAACCGTTCTATTCTCAAATACGTGTTTCTTTATCGCCGAGAGACTGTCCGTTATAGTCCCGATCCCCGTACACTGAATATAGTCGGAGTTGTACCTGGGCCCGCCTGAGTAATAATCCCTTCCGTTTTTGACGCAATCGCTTATCACGACCGAGAGGAACGTCGCCGGGAAGTATTCCGCGTATCTCGCGCGGAGGTAATTATCGACCTCTATCTTTGTGGTGACTACATAGTCGAGCTGGCGCTCGAACGCCTCATAGAGGTCGCCGAAGGACTTGAACGTCTTTATGTCGCCGGTTTTTAAACCGACACGCTTGCCCGTCATCTGGTCAATACCGTCGTTCAACGCGAGCTCGAGCACCTTTGGCGTGTTCAAGTAGCCGTGCAGGAGATACGCCTCCTTGCCGGCGCAGCCCGTCTCGATACAGCCGCTCGTGCCGCCCTCGCGGGCGTCCTCCAGCGTTTTACCGACCCGGATCTGCTCCTCGATCACGACGTCCGCGTTAAAGAAAGACGGGTAACCCATGCCGTGCCGCACAACCCTGGCGGCTTTTTTCAGCACGCTGTCCGGGGTGCGTGCGCTCACCTGGATGTTGCACTGCGGCTGAAGAAGCCTCAGTTCGTCCAAGACCTCGAGTACGATCTCCGTGACCTCGCTCGATCCGTCCGTTCCGTCTCGTTTCAAGCCGGCCAGATTTATGTTCGTGAAGTCGTTGTACGTGCCGCTCTCCGCCGCCGTGACACCGACCTTCGGAGGCGCGGGCGTGTTGTTCACCTTGATCCAGAAGCATGAGACGAGTTCCTTCGCGCGTTCCCTGTCGAGTGCGCCAGAAGCGAGCCCCTTCTCATAGAACGGCGCCAGGTGCTGGTCCAAATGCCCTGGGCTCATGGCGTCCCACCCGTTAAGCTCCGTTATCGTTCCGAGATGGACAAACCAATACATCTGGATAGCCTCCCAGAAGTCGCGCGGCGCGTTAGCGGGAACCCAGCGGCAGACGGAGGCTATCTTCTCCAGTTCCGCCCTGCGCGCCGGGTCGCTCTCATCGGAAGCCATCTTCTCCGCGAGTTCAGCGTGCCGGTCGGCAAAGAGAATCACCGCGTCGCACGAGATATCCATCCCCTGGAGTTCGTCGTCCTTCGCCGTGGCCTCCGGATCCGCTATGAAGTCCAGCTTAGAGCGGGCTTCCGCTATGTCGTGCTTTATTTCGAGCATTCCTTTTTTATAAATGAGCCCGTCCAAGGCGGTGTGCCCGAGCGCGCGCTGCTCGCCGAACTCCGTGAACGCGCCCGCTTCGTAAAGGTCCGTCCACTTTTGCGGCATCCTGGCGAACGCCTTGTCCCTCATGCTGCGCCCCCGCCAATAAGGAATTACCCGCTCTCTGTATATGTCAATGTCCTCTTGGGAGACAGAATAGCTCTGCATCTCGCGGGCGTTCAGGATTTCCAGGTCCCCGACGGAGTGACATGTGAGTTCGGGGAAGGAGGATACGGATTTCGGGCGCGGGCCGCGCTCCCCTACTATGAGTTCGTCCGGGCCGATATAGATCGTTTTTCTAAGACAGATGTACTTGAAGTTCATCCCCCGAAGCACCGGAGTCGCGAATTTTCCGTCGTTCTCCTCGTAAAATTCTGTTTCCAGCAATGCCCTCTCAGCCGAAAAACTCGGACGCTCCTCGAAACTTTCCCTGCGAAGCCGCTCGATCCGCTCGTTCATGCCTGAAACCTCCCTTTATATGTCGTCGTGCCTTTAAACCAATATTATCGCGTAATTTTTTGCATTTGCAAGTGTTTTACGGAACCTCTAAATTCCCCTAATTCCTGGCGGCCGCAATCACTTCCCTGCAATAATCCGATCCTTGTTGATCTCTCTCCACATGTCTTTTTCAACCCCGGGCCACGACAGTTTGTCAGGGTCGTAATAGGGATCCTTCCCGGCATTCAGTTGCTGTATATAATCTTTATACAGGTCGCGGGTTTTCGGGAACAGAAACCACAGCATAAATATGTTGACCCATGTACAGGCGCCAAGCGCCAAGTCGGACAAATCCCAAGCCAGAGAAGACTCGGCGATGCCGAAAATAAACACCAGCACGACAATGGCAATGCGGAGGATCCAAGTGACGGTTTTGCGGGCACCGGCCTTTTCATCGCCTTGGAAGAGGTACAGCGCAGAGGTTTCCGCCTCGTAATAGTAGCTGATGATGCAGGTGAACGAAAAGAGCGACAGGATGATGGCGATGAACAGAGGAGCAAAATTGCCGACGATCTGGCGGCAGGCATATTGCACGAAGATGACCCCGTTCGTTCCCGCCGCGGCCAAGTCGGCCATTTCCCCGGCGCCTTGGCCGACATACACGTCAGCGACATTGAAGCAATCAGTCAGCAGAATCATAAAGCCGGTGGCGGTGCAGACGATGATCGTATCCAGCCACACACCGGCAGCGTTTGCCATGCCCTGCTTGACGGGATGGCTGGTCTCCGCCGCTGATGCCGCGGGTGTGGATTCGCCCATACCGGCGGCGCTGGAAAAAGTGCCTCTCTTGATGCCCTGCAGCAAGGCGCTGCCCACGATGCCGCCAAACGCCGCGTCCGCACCGAACGCGCTCTTTATGATGGTCACAAACATAGAGGGTATTTCAGTGGCATGGGTAATCAAAACAATGGCTGTCACGAGGAGATACGCAACCGTCATAAAAGGGACGCAGTAGATTGCAAACTGGCTGATCCTCTTGATGCCGCCAATAATAATTACGGCCAGCAGGGCCGCAATGATAGCGGCGACGAGCCACATGGGAACGCCCAGGGCGTTGCGGAAGCCGTCGCAGATGGTGTACGTGGCGGCGGCAGGCATGAAACAGGCCGCGCCGATCATCAATACGACCGCCATGAAAGTGCCGTACTTTCTCCAGCCAAGCCCTCTCTCCGCGCAGTATGCGCCGGATCCACGATACTCGCCGTCAATTTTGATCTTGTAAAGCTGCCCCAGCGTACATTCAACGAAAGCCAGAGCGGAGTTGGTAACGCCTACGACCCACATCCAGAACAGGGCGCCCGGGCCCCCTAAGTAAATGGCGACCGCTACGCCCGCTACGTTGCCGGTTCCGATTCTGGCCGCCATCGTAGTGCAGAACGAACCGAAAGTAGAAATCCCGGAATCGGAAGAACCCTTATCAAAAATCCTCTTCCACATATCCTTGAAGTGAGCCAATTGAAAGAAACCCAGCCCAATGGAGAAAACAAAACCGCTGCCCACGACTAATACGAGCATCCCCTTCGACCAAATCCAGCCGTTTAAAAAACTCACCAATCCCGCAATTCCTGAAAACACTGCCAATCCCTCCTTCTGTATTTTGGTATTGCCCTTTCCTCCTGCCCTCCTTTCGCAGCCAGCCGTTTAACACGTTCGTCCATTAGGCTCATCCCTCGCCCTACGGTTCCATCCGGGAAAAATAATATTGCTTTATGAATTTTTCCTGTACTTCGTATGACCAGTGCATGTCCCGCAGATAACCCGAGGCACCGGCGAAATCGCCGCGTTCCAGGAATCGCACTATTTCACGGTGTTCGTCGAGGTTGCTGCGTTCCCAGCCCAGTATGAGGGGCCTTCTCTGGGGAAAATCGTAAAGGCGTTCGCGTTGAACGCGCGCAGTGCGGATGAGTTCCGGGTTGTCGGATTTATTTAGGAATACGTCGTGAAAATCGACGTTGCAGCGATAGCTCATGCCGAGATCCCCGGAGCCTAGGTAACGCGCCATCTCCTCGTCCAGTTCCGCCATCCGGCTTATGTCGGTTTTATCAAGCGATTTTCGAGCGGACATGAGTGCGGCGCTTTCAAGCGCACCCACTATTTCGTATATGTTTTTCACGTCGCGTAGCCCGAGCGCGTTCAGCATCACGCCCCTGCGAGGGTATATCGTGATGAATCCCTCGTTTTCGAGGTGAAAGAGCGCGTCGCGAAGCGGGGTGCGGCTCATGCCGAGTTCTTCGCTAATAATGTTCAAATCGATAAATTCACCCGGCTCGAGCTTGCGGGCGTGTATCATCTTCTTTAGATGGTCGTATACCTTGCCGCGAAACGT